>CAZFAR010000215.1:0-4875 GCA_964516825.1 uncultured Thermococci archaeon | reverse complement strand
CAACAAATTTAAATAGATCAATGGTTTCATGGAACTCTACCAGAATATCAATGTCACTCTTTTCACTCTGCTCCTCTCTTAGATAGGATCCGAAAACACTTACGGATTTGACTTTGTATTTCTTTTCGAGGAACGACATCTGTTCACCTATTCTTTCCTTTATTTCTTCAAGAGCATTCATGAGATTCCTCCACAAAGCGGTACATCACTAATTCTTCCAATTAGAGATTTCTATATAGGTAGTCATATATAAGTATATGAAGCTACTCCTCAAAGCAGCTTTGAAAGAGAGATAGATTGAATTCTCGTTGTGTGAGAAAATTGGACTACCATCTTCTTATGGAAAGAGAAAAAATAGAGATATTTTCCAGATATCAAGACAGCTGCTTCAATCGACAGCATAATACCAGAAAGCAGCTCCACAACCACCAGGGTGCTTTGGGGCTACTTCTTCCAGTTCTTCGATTATGATCTCCATTCTTCATCACCTCTTTTGTTACTTTGATTCCAAGAGATATAAAGTTTTCTTTAAGGTCTCCAACCATGTTACACGTGTAACGTCTTGGTCTAAAGTCCTTGTCGTTACTCATCCATTACCTCATGATGCTTTTGCTTACCTCATCCATTACTCCATGATCTCTGTCTACGTATTCTCTCAATTCCTTGGTCAGCCAATAATTGTTCTAAGTACTTCAAATAGATTAATCTGCTGCGATTTGCTGTAGGATTTCCAATACTATGGTTGCTTTGAAGACTAGCAGATTGTTACACGTGTAACAATCCCAAAGCGGACGATTTGATTAGGTGCTTGCAGAAAGGCCATATTCATGAGTAATGAGTTCTATAGAAAATGGAAAAGAGATGGAAACAAAAAAGGAAAATCGTCTTGCACTGAATTCAGGTCCTCACGGTGGTATGAGGGGGAAAACTCCACTGCGACAAGCGCCAGGCCAGTAAGGAGAAAATCCTCGGGCGCATTTTCCGCCATCAGCAGGCGTAGTTCCAGCACCACATGCTGTGTTGTAAGGTGCATCTCCGACAGCACATGTTGCATCTCCTGTTCCTATATCCAGTGCACATACTATTAGTTTCGCGAACATTTTTTTCACCTCCTTTCCTTTCTCTTACATTTTGATGGTCATGGTTGCATAAAAGCATTATGGTTCTGCATCAATTGACACTGAAAGGCAAATCAACTTAACATTCTCGTCACATTTTACGGCCTCTTTCTGTAGCAAAGGTGTCCACACCTAACATACAGCAGCACCTTTAAATTGGTCCACTAATACGTGGAATAGAGAATACTCTATTGCCATAATGCACAAAAGGTGTTGTAATGAAGGTCATATTTCAGGAAGATCTCCGCAAATGGGTTGAAGGACCAGAAGGAGCCAACCAGAAAGAGACCCGAAAGTCTGAGGAAGATCGTCGCAAATGGACGATGATGCAGGCAGAACAGTTGTACAGTGAAGTGAAAGAATGCACTCTACCCGAACTGGAACTATTATGTAAGAAAAGTGGCATTCTAGTCTGGTCTATCAAGTACTACACTCCAGACTTCTTTCAAGCTGTCCTCAGAAAGAGCAAAAACTCAGCAATACAGGATATCATTGAGGAGTTAGAAACAGGAGAGTTGTATTCGCCTCACCAATTGAAAACACTTGTGAAACAGAAAAATACAGAATATGGCCTTGATAGATATCATGGGGAGATCTCATGCGATGACATCGAGAAGCATGCTCCAGACAGGTTTTCTGCAGTATTCAAACAAAGATACTTCACATTGCCCGATATTATTGATGATGACAATCCACCGCGGTATCGAAAGGTGTTCAACGAAGAACACACCAGATAATGACCTTCATTCTCTGAATGTGTTCATCTGATCTTGTTACTGAACCAAAAATCATTAGTGAAAAAATAGAAGAGTAGTACTATTAATTTTCGAAGTCAAGTCTTACTCTATTCGTTCAACTTTGAATACCACAGGTCTCAATCCGTCAGGACAGCAAACTATGGAAATCCCTTCTTCTTTAAACCAGGGCATGTTGCCACCAAATGAAAGTACTCTAACGTTAGGATAAAGCGTAAGCCAGGCAGTCGTACACGGAAATCCTTGGGGCATTACCCCACCCTTGCTCGTGAATTGCTGGCCATCTCTTAAGATCTCACACGCTCCCAGCAATTTTACAGGCGTTGCAGGGCTTTTCTCAAATACCTCTGAGGGTTCGAATCGTCTCAGTACAGTTATCCTCACTTCATGCATGTCCATTCTGATCACCACCTTATGATAATTAGTGAACTTAAAAAGGTTCCCATAGAAAAAATGTTACACGTGTAACAGTTTTTGAGAGAAGTTTAGAGGCTACAGTGGTCAATTTTATTGTCGAAAATACTCATAGATCAATCCCAAAAATCTGAACTCTTTGACCCTAACAATGCATAGGTTCAGTGATGGATATTCCACTCCATCCAAAAATCGAAAGACTCAATCACCAGTCGTAATTGTATTCCTGTATCCATTCAGAAAATTCATCGCCCCAGGCAGTGAAGTAAGTCCTCAAACGCATCTCAAACCACGGCACATCTCTACACACTTCTCCTATGTCTTCTACATCTGCTTCTGAAACAAACCCTTCCTTCTCAAGAAATGTGAAAAAATCTAGAAGGGCTCTGAGAATCTCCTTGATCTCAGATATACGTGGATCCAGAAACTTCCGGATATACCAGTTTCCCAGATATTTCCTGATAGTGTCCCCAGATACTTCTGTAATACTTTCCACCCTATCCTCATACACAAAGAGATACTTCATCACAAAGAAGATCACCATATCAGTACGTCTTTCTGCAGTTTTCTCCTTAACCTTACCCTTCAAATACTCGTAGAAATGATCAAAGACTATTTTTGACCTTTCCCATTGTTTTTCATCCTCTTCTTCTGAATTTTCTTCCTTGATGCACTCAAGATGCTCTCTTCTCAGTTCCATTCACTCACCCATGCTTCAAAACTTCCTCAAGCTGTTTCACTCTACCTTCTTTGTAGCCTTCTCTTGCTTCCTTGATCGAATGAAGATATTCTCTGCTTGAGAATGCCATCATATTTTCGAAGATGTCTTCCATAGAGGCTCTGACAGCTGATATCAAATTTCGGAATTCTGTGACAGCGAGATTTACCTTGGTTTTCATTTGGACACCTCTTGATAGCAAGAATTTGAGCATTAAAAGGTTTCGCATGACCGATTCTCATCATCTTTTGGTTGATTAGCGACATTGATAATCAACCTAATTCAATTTTTTGCTTCTTTCTAAGAATTTAAATGTGGCTGAAGAGTTCTGTGGACATATATCTTAAAGAGCAATCCGGGATCAAGGTCACAATCCTGCCTTTTTCCATTTTTTCTGCAATCTTCAGACTCGCCCATACGTTGGCACCTGAAGATATTCCCGCGAGAATGCCCTCCTCCCTTGCCATTCTTCTGCTCATGGCAATTGCATCTTCATCTGTAACTGCCACCACTTCATCGTAGAGAGTAGTATCGAGCACTTTTGGAATGAACCCTTCTCCAATGCCCTCGATCTTGTGAAAGCCAGGCTTGCCTCCAGATAGGATTGGCGAGGATGCAGGTTCTACTACGACTACCTTGACAGTGGGTATCTTTTCCTTGAGAATTGAAGCTACACCTGATAAAGTCCCTCCAGTACCTGCTGCTGCCACGAAAACATCCAGGTTCCCATCAGTCTGTTCAATGATCTCCTTTCCTGTAGTCTCCCTGTGAGCCTTTGGGTTTGCAGGATTTGAAAACTGGTCAGGCATGAATGCATGAGGAGTACTGGTGACGATCTCCTGCGCTTTCTGTATCACACCCGAGATACCCTCCTCTTTTGGGGTCAAGACTACTTCAGCTCCAAATGCTTCACAAATCAGGGTTCTTTCTCTGCTCACGAATTCTGGCATGACCACGATCATGCGGTATCCCTTGACTGCTGCTACGAGAGAAAGGGCAATACCTGTATTTCCTGTTGTGGGTTCAACAATTACTGATTCGGGCTTCAGCAATCCCTGGCATTCAGCCTCTTCAATCATGGAGAGTGCAATCCTGTCCTTGATGCTGCATGTGGGATTGTATGATTCGATTTTGACAAGGATCTCAGGGTTGACATTTCTCCCGATCCTGTTCAATCTTACCAAGGGAGTCCATCCTATCAGGTCGAGGATACTATCATATATTCTCTTCATGAAATCACCATTTGAGGAGCTTCAGTTAGATGTACATTGAGAATATATAAATAAGAGGCTCTCGTTGATTGAATATCCGGAAATATGTATGAAAGACTTTCAAGTATTGACTTTTTTATAATAGAAAACAAGTTCCACACATTGGAATTGTGATGCAGGACAGTTAGTAGCTTACAAAAACTTTTTTAGTCATTTGGCTCTTATGAGCCCACTCAACTTGTTACACGTGTAACACAAAATTCGGTGGGTAATTCAAGATAACAATAGACACCTGAAGAGCTGACTGAAAATGCACCAGATATAGGATTATGTAGTCGCAAGTCATGATCATGCTGAATTTACAGATTCTGAAAATTGTCTAGAACAGTTCTATCGTCATCGAAGTCGGATTCCACTGATGCAAGAATAGGAAATCTTTTAAGTCATAGTGTCTTTCAGCATGGAGAAAGAGAGAGTGATAAATATGCAATCAAAAGACATTTTTACCAGAGATCCGCTCAGGGGGAGAGTATCAGCTCCCCAGAGCTTAAACCGATACACCTATGTTCTGAACAATCCCCTGAAACTTGTTGATCTCTGGGGCCTAATCGAAGATGACTACTCTATTGAAGGAGGAGGTGAGCAGGAAGAACCTGAAA
>CAZFAR010000214.1:0-4880 GCA_964516825.1 uncultured Thermococci archaeon | reverse complement strand
ACCATGGCAAACAAATCTCTTGCTTGAGCGTAGTTCTCGTCAGTGTAATACATCAGTGCCTGCTGGTACATCAGATCAACCTGCTCTGTTCCAGTTCCCAGAACGATTCTCTGGCTCACTGAATCGTTCCTGTGGTTGGAATCACCTACTGCTTTGGCCATTACTGTGAGGGTGAAAGTGCCAGGTTGCGCCATCCATCCAAAGGTGATTGGCTGAGAAGCACCTGCCTGCAGAGTCACTGTCTGTTTTGAGACCAGTCTGCTGTTTGCCAGAAATTCAACTGCCACTTTTTCTGTAGTCCTCTGGGTGTAGTTCACTGCAGTAACTGTCACAGTCACATTTTCTCCTGTGCGGGGCTGGGCTGGTGAAATCTGGAGATTTGTCACACCCACATCGATCAGGTACGTCATGGCGGTCACGGTTTCTGAATCCTTCACTTCCAATGAGTCTTCCTTTGCCTTTCCCACTGCCTGGATCTTGATGCTATGCTCTTCTGTTGAGACGTTCTCTGGTGGAGAAAGCGAGAAAACCAGTTCTACAGTCTCATCTGGTCCCAGGTCAAAGTCGTTCTTGGAGAAATTGGCCCTCCACTTATCAGGAACGTCTGCTGTCAGATGCACTACCAGTTCAGGATATCCTTTCTGGATAACCTTCAGATTGAATTTGAGTGTGCCACCTGCATATCCTTCCATGACCGGTTCTACTGAGATGACCTCGAACTTCTGCAGTCCTTTTGCTCCAGGGATAGTTCCACCCGGTGATGGGGATGGGGACGGTGATGGTGATGGGGATGGGGACGGTTCTGGAATAGGTGGAACAGTAGGCACTGCTCCTAACTGTAACATGGCCACTCCCAATACTACCATGACCAGTGCTGATACCATCAGTTTTTTCATTTTCAATCACTTCCCTTTGGATGGTAAAAATATAAAGGTTGCGCTTTGAAGCACAACCTAGACGTAGGTCATCGTACAGTCTTGTGAGACATACACGTAGTACGCCAGTCCAATCTTCATTACTGTGAATCCTGGTGAGTGGTATCCTCCGAAGACATAGGCAGACCAGTGGGTTCCCAATTGGGAATCTCCTGCACTGTAGGCATCGTAAGACCATATCTGCAGTACACTGTTGGGTGAGAAGGTTATCTGTCCATTGGCAAAGGTTTGGTTGTTTGTCTGTGTTCCCAGGCCTATCAAGTTCCAGCCAGCTTTCAGTCTGATAGTCTTCTGTGTGTTGGGAGTCCCTGCGATCATCCAGTTGTGGGTCGCCTCTGCTGTGCCCTTGACCTTTACCCAGTATCCGTACCTGTAAGGATTTCCATCGTACGTGGTCTCTCGCATCCTGAACACCTGATCAGTCCCTGTTGCATAGTATGAGTTGGGGTATATCTCCCATGCACCTCCTGATGCATGTCCTGGGGGTGTGAACCCTGTTCCAGGCCTGAGCCTGGTTATCTGCTGATACACCTCATCCAGATCATAGAGAAGCACGGGAATAGGTGTATTTGCATCCGTTTCAACAGATATTGACACCATGTTCCACCCAAGGTCGTACAGACTGTCCTGTGGATTGTACCTGAGAGGAATCGTCACCTCAACGACACTTGAATCATCCACTAAAAGAAGATTGTAGTCGTTGGAAGTCGTTGCAGCTGAAACTACATTCGTCTTCACCATGTAGTGAAGTTTGGATGCTGAAATCCAGTATTGCCTTCCTGAGAGCAGTGTCGGCAGTGCGTAGTCACCATTTCCATCAGTATTTGCTTCTCCCACCTTTACGAGGTTGCCCTTGTAGTCAAGGTCGAAGGCTCTCACAGCAGCAGCTGAAAGTCCACTTCCTCCAGATTCTACAGTTCCTGAGACAGCAATCCCACTTGATGACATGTTGAATATGCCATCTGTAGTTGATCCTGCCTTGTTGTACCATGTTACCTGTGTGCTTGCCACCTTCACTGACTTGAAGTCTGTAGCATATCCACTCTTTGAGACTACAATGTTGTAGAGGGCAGGTTCTCTGTCCTGCTCGTAGAATGGATCGTAGGCTGTATAGGGTAGGCTGAAGGAAAAGTATCCGTTAACATCAGAGGTTGTCTGGTAGAACAGTGGTGCTGAGGAATCCTTGAGATGGCCTGCAAGGTATACCTTGACTGTAGCTTGTCCAGGTATGGTTTGTCCACACACGTTTCCTGTGCATGGAGGACCTGCAGCTGTTATCTCCAGGGTTACGTTGGCTGTCCTCACCTTTGTGCCTGATGTACCTGTTATGGTCAGTGTGTAGGTTCCTACTGCTACTGATGAGGTTGTGGATATGTTGAGCTGGGATGTTGCTGTAGGTGTTACCTGTGAAGGACTGAATGTGGGGCTGGCTCCAGATGGAAGTCCTGTCAGTGAGAGTGTCACAGTATCTGAGAATCCGTACAAAGATTCCACAGAAACGGTATATACAGTACTGCTTCCCTGGGTTATGGTTGCAGTCGGGGGAGATGCTGAGACAGTGAAATCTGGCGTCGGTGCACCACATGATCCTGTAGTGAAGCTGTATACTGCAGACCATGGGCTTGTTCCATTGCTGTTTGCTGCGCAGACTCTCCAGTAGTACTGTGTGAATGCTGCGAGGCTGATCAGTGATTCGTAGAAAGTATTGCTCGTACTTATAGCAATCTCAGGTGAAGAGAAGTTGCTGTTGTTGTCTACCTGAAGCGTGTATCCTGTGGCACCAGCAGATGCATTCCACGTGAAGGTGGGTGTGCATGACTGGTTTGTGCTTCCATTTGCCGGGCTCTGAAGGGTTGGAGCACTTGGCGGCTGTCCTGGTGATACGCCCGCACATGGGAGGAAGAAGTCTCTCCTTGTCATCATCGTGTAGTTCACTGCTACCAGGTAACTGTCAGATCCGCATTCACTTTTTGAGGCTGAAGCAACGTATGCGCCTGGAGGTATTCCTGGAATCTTGAAGTACCCATCCTGATCTGTCGTATCAGTGTAGTCACCTACTTTCACTGTCGCTCCTTCTACCGGACTTCCGTCTTCAGAACTTTTGACCCATCCGTAGACAGCTCCTGTAGTTCGTGAGAGTCCAATAGCGATGTTTGGATCGAGACAGTCAGGCCATGCCATGTATATGTCATTCGTTCCAGAGAAGTTGATGTAGGATGCTGTCAAATAGCCATTCTTGGTTGCTACTGCAGTGAAGTGGCCCCATGGAATGTTGACCAGTGAAAAGGATCCGTTGGATCCTGTGGTTGCTGATGCTACTGCATTGCCTGTCAGATATCCTGACAGGTAAACGTAGGCTCCTGCCAGTTTCTCCTCATCGACATCGAATACTTCATCGTTATCATTGTCAGACCAGACAAAGCCTGAGATTGCAGGACATCTCCATCTCTTTAACGAGAAGTTCACGTTCTTTGTTTCCTTTCCTGCAACAATGCTTGCCTTCTGTATCTGTTCCTTGTATCCATCAAGCCGTGCATGAATCGTGTACTGCTGCGTCTGCGGATTCACGTTAAGAATCAGGTAGAACCCTTCGCTGTCTGTGACCACAAACTGACCAGTCTCGTTGATGGTCACCCTGACATTGCAGAACCCGTCAGTGAACTCCAGGTCTACAAACCCTGATATACTTCCTGTGGTTGCTGGCTGACTCAAGGGGACCATTGCAAAGTTTATGTCAGGAACGTTTACTCCAACAGTGACGCCGACATTGTTGTCGTTGTTCTTGTACTTCTGCGTGAAATATCCCTGTTTGTAGCAAGCGACTGTGTGAGTCCCAACAGGTATGTTCAATATAGTGTAGTATCCTTCATTGTCTGTCTGCGCCTGGTGCTTACCTGAAACTATGACGTCTGCGAACACTAGAGGTGTTGGAATCCTCTTGTAAGGTCTAGTCCTAATGGGAGGCGGTGTTGCAGGGAAGTTTGCAGCATCTCCCACCCATCCTTCAATCCTTCCTTTCTTCTTTACGAGGACGAAGTCCTGGTGGGCCACTATGCGGGTCACATCCACGTATGCAAAGAGCGGTTTGTAGTCGATACCACATTCTCCTCCATTGCAGATGAGTACGAGGTATCTTCCCACATCTAGATCCGTGAATATGTAGTACCCGTTAGTATCTGTCTCGTCAGATCTGTCGTGGACTTCACCTTCAGAATCTGCAATAACATTGTTGTGGTTGAGATCGTAGTTGCTCCCGAATATGGTGAGCATTGCCCACAGAACAGGGTCTTCTCCGTTTGTGACAATGCCGTCGAGGTTCCCTTTCTGCTTCTCCATGAGCAGGTTGAAGATGAAGGGCAGATCAAACACGAGGGATCCTGGATTTATACCGACAAGACCTGTGGCTGTGATGTAGTTGGCTTTTGATGCTACCAGTATCTTGGAGCTCACGACTGCCTGTGGAATGGTCATGGCATAGAATCCGTAGGTATCTGTGTTCTGAGGTGTTGCTCCCTCTAATGTTACTAGAACATCCTTGATCCCTTCTCCAGGATTGAAGTCTCCGCTCTTGATCTTGTCCTGATATACAATCCCTGCCAGGTAGGCAGTTGTCCCCGTGTAAGCAGCCATCGCGATTTGCTTGCTTCCAACGAGGGTGGTTGTCTCCAGATGGCTCACAGTAATTCCTGTTCTCACTGCTACCTCGTACTTTGTGAGTCCATTGGGCTCTCGTGAAATGAGAGTGTAGCTTCCGACAGGAACTTCCCGTATCTCGAACCATCCATCTTCATCAGTGAATCGCTCTCTTCCGGCTATTGTAACGAGCATTCCATTCAAAGGTACTCCCTGAGCATTGACAACGCTTCCTTTGACTATTCCAGTGAGTGGAGTGAGCACGAAATCGTAAACACACGGATTGCAGCAAGTGCAGCCCTGGGGTTCTTC
>CAZFAR010000213.1:0-4996 GCA_964516825.1 uncultured Thermococci archaeon | reverse complement strand
CAGTCAGGTACCTGGACTCAAAATAGAGAAGACTGGATATGATCTGCACGTTGTTCTTCACTCTGTGATGAATCTCCTTGAGAAGTACTTCCTTTTCCCTGAGTGCTTTCTTGATTTGATTTTCTGCTTTTATAGCGCAAGCAAAGGTATAGGGATGCGAAAGCCACAAGAGCAGCCCAACTGGATGACACATCATAAAACAGACGATTCCCAGTGATTTCAAGTTCCCATCCCCACTGATTCCTTACAGGATATGGAGATTAGTATGAAATGTAGGGAAAGTGCAATGACAATTGGCCAAAGAGCACCCACTCTAAGCCAGATATGTGCCATTTCGGATGTTTCTGATTGCTGGAATCCAAATCCTCCAAAGCCCCAGTAAGCCATTCCTAACGAAAACAGGAAGAACATTCTGTTAAGCCTATTTTCTGGGTTTCTGGTGTACACATATTCTCCCAAGAAGAGAGAAACTATTGATGTCAGAAGGTTATGTAGTCCAAGTATTGTCATTCTCCATTCTCCATTCCTGTGTCTTGCACATTTCGCTTCTTGTCTTTGACTGCTGCAATGGACAAAGAACCAGTACAAGAGATTCTATCTTGATCTTGCAGCTGCAGTCTGTCATCTTGCGGAAAATTCTCTTTTTCCGTATTCTTATTGAGAAGATGAACTGCACATTTATAAACTTTTCTTCGCCTTGATTCTCATCTGGATACGGTAGATTTATAAATCTCCTGTGTGAATTATCTCCATGACAAAAGGCAGGCCAAGAATCTATTACCATTGTCCTCCTTGTGATAGATGTGGTAAGGAGGATAAGGTGGTTCCCTTCGGGAAGAGAAAGAATAAAATGGGTGAAAAACACGTTTTCTACTGCAATAGATGCCTTCACAAGTTTACACCTGATGATGGATTCAAAAATGTACTCTATCCCCCAGAAATAATCACGGAAGCTTTAGCCTTGTACGTGAGAGGACTCTCTGCACGTGAAGTCTTGAATCATCTGAGAGAATTCAAAAGTATAAAAATCGGGGAATCAACCATATTGAGATGGATAAAAAAGTATGGGGGAAAATAGAATCTGATAGAGAAATGTCTGCGAGAATTAGAAGGAGAATACACACTGATGAAAGCGAGAATGGATGAAAAAGGTTTTAAAGAGACAGATTCTAACACTGGTAGGAGGTACACTATGAATACACACACGAAAGGAATCCTCGCCTACCTCTTGATTGCATTTGGAATGGCCTGGACACTCTGGGAAATTCCTATCCGAAAAGGGATATCAGCCTCATCTCCACTCTTCCAGTTCGTGCTCCTGCCTGGAGCCTTTGCCCCTGCTGTTGCCTGTATTGTCGTTCGGAAATGGATTACCCATGAAGGATTTGCTGATGCAGGATTGAGACTCAATGCAAAACAGTGGCGGTACTACCTTGTCGGCTGGGTTCATCCATTAGTAATCGTGGCTGCAATTGCAGTCCTAGCTTTATTACTCGGGATCAGTGAACCAGATTTCACACTGCAACGCGCTCTTAACACATTAGCACCAGGAATGAAGCTACCTATCTCTTCAGGAGCATTACTTGTACTAATATGTATACAGTGTATGATTAATGCTCTGATTTTTACTCCTGTCTTGTGGGGGGAGGAATTTGGCTGGCGAAGCTATCTTCAGATTCGGCTGTTGAGCCATAGACCTGTATTAGCTGCTGTAGCTACAGGGATCATCTGGGGAGTGTGGCACTATCCAATTAACCTGAGAGGATACAACTACCCTGAGCATCCCATTCTCGGACTTGTCTTATTCCCCGTGGGTACCATTCTTTTGTCTATTATCTTTGGATGGCTTCGACTTAAAACAGGCAGTATCTGGTCAGCAAGTCTTGCACACGCAGCCACCAATACAGTAGGTGCATCTCTGACTATATACTTATTTCTGGGTGGGCCAAACCTGGTATTTGTCATCTATCTCGGGATACTGAGCTTGATACCCTTAGGAGGATTGTGTGCATGGATTATCCTTACTGGAAGGCTGAATCCTGAAATCCGAGAGGCTAGTATGAACTGAAGTGTATGTGTGAACTGAATGTATTAACTGAATATCCTGTCTTTTTCCTGCCAGCCATCAATAGCAATCGCTAGAGAATCTTCAACTCTTTGCCGCACTTCTCAAAGGCACCTAAAGCTTCATTCAAATCCTCTCTTGTGAGTCCTGCATTCATCATAGTTCTAATTCTTGCCTTATCCCTGGCTACCATGGGGAACACAATGGGCAGAGCAAAGATGCCATTCTCGAACAGCTTGCTGGAAAGTGCTTTGGCTACACTGGACTCTCCAACGATTACTGGAGTGATGGGGGTCTCTGAAACTCCTGTATTATACCCCATGCTCTTGAGCTCTTTCTTGAAATACTTGGTATTCTCCCAGAGCTTTTTCCAGTGCTGAGGTTCATTCTCCAGAATTTCAATTGCTGCCAGTTGAGCTGCAGATACTTGGGGCGGATGGGAACCTGACAAGAGCCAGGTCCTGGATCTATTGTAAGCGAAATTGACCAGATCCTGGCTGCCTGCAATCAATCCACCCACCACACCGTACGCTTTGGAAAAGGTTCCCATTTCCACATGGATCTTTCCCTCCAGATGGAAGTGGGCGCCAATGCCTCTTCCATTCTCTCCCAGAACACCCTCACCATGAGCATCATCCACGTAGGTCATGGCACCATGTTCTTCTGCCAGTTCTGCTATCTGATCCATCTGGGCTACATCTCCGTCCATGGAGAAGACGCCGTCCGTAATGATTAGAATTCTGCGGTAGTTCTTCTTCTCAGCCTCGCTCAAGACATCTCCCAGGTTTCCATAGTCTCTGTGCTTGAAAATTGCCTTATCTGCTCTGGAGAGCCTGACCCCATCGATGATGGATCCATGATTCAACTCATCTGAGATTATCAGATCTCCTTCGTCTACTAACTGTGGGATCAATCCTGCATTGGCAGCAAACCCGGTCTGGTACACCAGGGCTGCTTCTACTCTCTTGAAACGTGCCAATGCTTTCTCCACCTTTACATGCACATCCATGTTTCCTGCAATGGGCCTGACAGAACCTGAGCCTGCCCCATGGGTGTCTATGATTTTCTTGGCAGCTTCCTTGACCATGGGATGGTTTGACAGGTTCAGATAGTTGTTGGAGCACAACATGATGACATCTTTCCCTTCTACCCTGCAACGAGGGGCAGAAGGTCCTTCAAGTGTCCGCAGCTTCCAATCCAGATCCTGGTCTACCAACTTCTGATACTCTTCTCTCAGAAATCTTGTAGGTTCTCTCTTCATTCTATCTCCTCCTATTCTGTGTATAAGACTACTTTTCCTGAGTTTCCTGACCTCATGGTCTCCATTGCATTGAGGAACTCATCAAACTTGAACTTGTGGGTTATTGCAGGTGATATATCCAGCCCCGCTCTGAAAAGTCCCTTCATCTGATGCCAGGTGTCCCAGATCAGCCGACCATTGATTCCTTTCATGGTTGTATACTTGAAGATGAAATTCCTGTTCAAATCTGTGGTGAATTCTTTAGGGAATATCCCCAGTAACGCAATGGTACCGCCGATTTTCAGTAGCTGCAGCCCTAGGTTCACTGCATCGCTGTTCCCTGTAAACTCCAGGACAACATCTGCGCCCTGACCGTCAGTTGCTTCTTTGATGGCTGCCTCTATGTCATCTCCTGCTCTGAAAGTGCGGGTAGCTCCCATCTTTTCAGCAATTTTGATCCTGTACTCGTTCTTGTGTCCTACAACGAAGATCTGGGCTGCACCAACAGTCTTGCACACTGCAGTGGCGAACAATCCTGTAGGACCACATCCCAGAATGACCACATTTCTTGAGGGAACTTCAGTAGAAAAAACTGTGTGCACAGAATTCCCCAGAGGGTCCTGTACTGTCGCGTACTCCATAGGCAAATCAGGGTCGTTCTTCCAGATGTTCTGGGCAGGAATCTTTGCATATTCTGCAAAAATCCCGTCAGTGTCTACACCAAAGATTCTAGTATGGGCGCATATGTGACGCATTCCTGTCTGACACTGATAGCAGTGCCCACAGAAAATGTGGCATTCTCCTGATACGTAATCCCCTTCTTTGAGGTGTTCCACATTTTTCCCAACTTCCACCACATCTCCCGCAAACTCATGACCATACAGCAGGGGGACCTTGATTCTGTTTTGTGCCCAGGCATCCCAATTATATATGTGAACATCTGTCCCACATATGGAACATATCTTCACCTTGATCAAGACATCGTTCGCTCCTGGCGCAGGTATCGGTACTTCCTTCAGTTCTGTTCCGCCCAGATTGGGCGAAGTTTTCACAACTGCTAGCATTTTGTCCTTCATTTCATTCCTCCTCGTTCCTCAACTTGAGCTTTCTCTTCTATTTGCTGGCTCCTATTTAAACTTTTAGAATTTGAACCTCAATATTCCGTACTGCTATGGTGTGATACCCTATGATGACTCTTACATACCTCTTCTCTTGGAAGGCTTCATCCAGTTTGCTGTCGTGGGTATCCACTCGCAGTGCACTGATTGCCTGCAGCTTGGAGGGGGTTGCCACCACAATGATGTTATCGAGACCGATTCTCTTGATGACTTCAGGACTCAGCTGGAGGTTTCCCCTTCCCAGGATGAACCCCTGGGCGCCAATGGGGCTCACAATTAGTTTGCAGCGATCGTATTTAGTGAGGAGCTCCAAAAGATTTTTCTCATTTGCATCCTTACATATCAATCTATTGTTGAAGACAGCATCAATTCCCAGTAATGTTTTATCGATGCCAAGCGCCTCTCCAATAGTTTTCAATGTGCTCCCAGAACCCAGAATGTACAGAGTATCTGGCTCCATTTCCTCCTTAACGTAGTCTGCGATTTCCTTCTTTGATTCTTCCTCAGAGGGTCCTCGTGTGATGGTTTTGGCACTCTGGATGTAGGCATTCTCAAAGGGTGTTACAGCAATCC
>CAZFAR010000212.1:0-4997 GCA_964516825.1 uncultured Thermococci archaeon | reverse complement strand
ATGTTACACGTGTAACACTTTGTGCAATCCTTCATTCAAAGGCTTCAAATGCACAAACCAAAGAACTATCACCAAACTCACCAAAGATTTCATATATTTCTTACACATGTTTCTGTCAATATCCGTTCTGATAAACACATTTATGTACAAAAAGATTTATATATCACCAACCGAAGGAAAAGCATGAAATTATGGAAAGTTGGAAAAGTCAAGAAAGTTTTCCAAGTTTCCCGGGATGAATTGGAATTTGAGTTCACTGACCACATCTCTGTCTTTGACAAGGTCATCCCCTCTTTGATCCCCCGAAAGGGAGAGACATTATGCCGCACCAGTGCATACTGGTTTTCACGAGCGCATACCATGGGAATTTCTACCCATTTCAGAGAAATCATCTCTCCTAACAGGATGCGCGTATCCAGAGTCAAAATATTGAAGAATCCCACTTTCAATGATTCCAACTATCTCGTACCCTTGGAGTTCATATCCCGTTACTATGTGGCAGGTTCGCTCCATGACAGAATGACCTCAGGAACGATAGATCCTCACACTCTTGGGTTATCCAATCCCCACTACGGAGCTGAGCTGCCAGATCCCTTCATCGAGGTGACCACCAAATTGGAAAAA
This sequence comes from uncultured Thermococci archaeon, assembly GCA_964516825.1. Classification (GTDB taxonomy): domain Archaea; phylum Methanobacteriota_B; class Thermococci; order Methanofastidiosales; family SZ-28-30; genus SZ-28-30. The sequence goes on along the minus strand of CAZFAR010000212.1, from coordinate 4,373 downwards.
GTGGACAGACCCTTAGAGAAGGAAGAAGCACTTGCCATTTCGGGTCTTACAAAAGAGGAGTACGAGGACATTGTTGAAATCACATTGAAAATAGACGATGACATAAACAAGGAAGTCAGAAAGAGAGGATTAATCCACGTAGATGGGAAAAAAGAATTTGCCCTGGATACTGAAAGGACAATCATGGTAGCAGACACGTATGGAACTGCAGATGAAGACCGATTCTGGGATCTAAGAGCATATCAGGAGGGCAATCACGTCGAGTTGAGCAAGGAATTCGTGAGATCATACTACCGGAGGACAGGATACCATGAAGAATTATATGCTGCCAGGGCTGAGAAGAGGGATGAACCTGATATCCCTCCTCTACCCCCCGAGATGGTGGAGGAAACGAGCCTTCTATATCTGAATTTGTACAGAATGATTACAGGAGAGGATATTCGTGAAAGCTGAAATCAAAGTGGAGTTAAAAGAAGGGATTTTCGACCCTGAAGGGGAGAATATCAAGAAAGCGCTGAATTTACTAGGATTTGCAGGAGTCAAAAATGTCAAATTGGCCAAGGTGTACACTATTGAAATGGATGGAAATGAGAGTATTGAGGAAATGTGCACCAAACTGCTGACCAATCCAGTGATCCACACCTACACTATCAGGAAGGGGTAAAATGGAGGTCCCACTCTTGGATTCTGGTCCTGAGAACCTGCAAGAAATCAGTGAATTAACAGGTGTTGGACTGGAACTCGGAGAAATGGAGAAAATTAAAGAATACTTCAAGAAGAAGGGAAGGAATCCAACAGATGTAGAATTACAAGCTCTGGGCCAGGCCTGGTCAGAACACTGCAGCTACAAGACATCGATGCCCATTCTAAAGGAGGTACTACTCACGATAGAGGCACCTCAGAACATGGTGGTCGTGGAGGAGGATGCGGGTGTGGTAGAATTCGATGAAGAACATGCGTACGTGATAGCTTTTGAGAGTCACAATCATCCCTCAGCTATCGAACCTTATGGAGGAGCAGCCACTGGCATTGGCGGCATATTAAGGGATGTTGTCTGCATGGGAGCACAGCCTGTAGCTTTGATTGATCCACTATTCTTCGGGTATCTGGACTACAAGGAGAAACTGCCAAAAGGGGTGAAGCATCCCAAATTCTTGTTCTCGGGAGTCGTGTCCGGTATCCGTGATTACGGGAACAGGGTCGGTATTCCCACTGTGGCTGGAGAGGTCTTCTTTCACAATGGGTATTTATCCAATTGTATCGTTAATGTGGGATGCATTGGTATTGTGAAAAAGGAGGAGATCATTCACAGCAGAGTGGGTTCTCCTGGAGATCACTTCGTTTTAGTGGGCGGGAGAACAGGCAGGGACGGCATTCATGGAGTGACCTTCGCATCTTGTGAGCTTCATGAGAATTCTGAGCACGAGTCAAGAAGTGCAGTACAGGTTGGAGACCCCATATTGAAGGAACCTTTAATCCATGCATGCCTGGAAGCAAATCAGAAGAAGCTCCTAACAGGAATGAAAGATCTGGGTGGTGGTGGACTGTCCTGTGCAGTGGGTGAAATGGCTTACGCTGCAGGGTACGGGGCTGAAGTCTCCCTGGATGATGTACCTTTGAAGGAGAAGGGAATGGAATCCTGGGAAATCTGGGTATCAGAGTCCCAGGAAAGGATGATGCTGTCAGTGGCCCCAGAAAATGTAGAAAAAGTGCACCAGATATTTGGAAAGTGGGATGTTTCGTGTACAGTCATTGGGAAAGTGATCCCCGACAAAGTGCTGAGGATTACCCATAACGGTCATACCATTTTGGAAATGGAACTCGATTTTCTCACGAAATCTCCAAAGTACAGGAGACAGTACAGAACAAAGGAGATTACTCCCATTGTTCCTGTTTTAGCTCCACCAGATGATTATGATGAGATTCTTTTTTCATTACTATCTTCATTGAACATCTGTTCCAGGGACTGGGTCATCAGACAGTACGATCATGAGGTAAGAGGTTCCACAGTCATTAAACCATTACAGGGGAGAATTGGATTCTACACTCACGGGGATTCTGCAGTCATTAGACCAGTCCGTCATTCACTCAAGGGGCTTGCCATCACTGCAGATGTCAATCCACGCTGGGTGGAAATTGATCCCTACTGGGGAGCTGCTTCAGCTGTGGATGAAGTGTGCAGAAACCTGGCAGCAGTCGGTGCTGTCCCTCATTCTCTGGCAGACTGTCTGAACTTTGGCAATCCTGAAAAACCGGAAAGGTTAGGTGATTTCGTACAGGTAGCACACGGATTGTACCTGGTGGCAAGTGCACTGCAGATCTCCTTTGTGTCAGGAAACGTGAGCTTCTACAACGAGAGCCATTCGGGTGCCATACCTCCTACTCCTACCATTTTCGGTGTGGGTACAATTGAGGATATCCGGAAGGGAGTTACTGCAGATTTGAAAGAAGCTGGAAATGCACTGTACCAGATTGGAGAGGCTGAAAAAGAGATGGGAGGATCAGAGTACTACGAAATTCGTAAAGTATATGGAAATCAAATTCCGCGGACAGACCCTCAGAAACTGAAAAAGAGAATTCACAATTTGCTGCAGTGTATGAACAAGGGCTGGATTACAGGCTGTCATGATATAGCTCATGGAGGACTGACAGTCTGTCTCTCTGAGATGGCTCTGGGTGGTAATTTGGGAGTTCATGTTTCTTTAAATGGTGACAGAGAAATTCAATTATTCAGTGAATCCAATTCAAGATGGGTAGTAGAAGTCAAAAAGGGAAAAGAAAGAGAGATTGAAGAATTGTTTGGGAAAGATGCACACAGACTGGGTGAAGTCGCTGGAAAGAGGATCATCATTAACGATATTATTGATCTCTCGCTGCAGGAAGTACGCCAAGTGTGGGAAACGCCCTTGTGGAGGATGATGGGATGATCAGAGTCTGCATATTGCGAATTGAGGGCACGAATTGTGAGCAGGAAACATACGATGCCTTCCAGGAGTTGGGCGCTCAGCCAGAATTGCTCCATCTGAAAGAGCTGACTTCCAAAGATCTTCTTGATTACCAGTGCCTAATGATACCAGGAGGATTCTCCAGTGGGGATTACGTGCGGGCAGGAGCAATTTTCGCTGCCCGAATGAAAAGCAGACTATTTTCAGCATTAAAAGAGTACATCAAAGCAGAGTATCCTGTGGGTGGAATCTGCAACGGATTTCAGATTCTGGTAGAACTGGGAGTGCTCCCCCGATTTTCAGAGCATCCTGAAGCCTGTCTGGCCACAAACGATTCAGCACGATTTGAATGCAGACCCACCCTGTTGAAGCTTGAAAACCACTGCGCATTCACCTCAAGGATGGAGAAAGGTCAAATCTACGAGATACCTTCAGCTCATGCAGAAGGGAAATTCGTATCACCATCAACTGATGAATTGATAGAGAATGGGCAGGTGATCTTCAGGTACTGCAATCCAGAAGGAGAGTATGCGGGATATCCATGGAATCCCAATGGTTCTCCCTACAATATTGCGGGAATCACTAATGAAGAGGGCAATGTCTTTGGAATGATGCCGCATCCTGAAAGAGCGTTCTACCAGCATCAGAATCAGGCCTGGACCAGAAATACAGAAAATGGGGGTCACGGGCGTCTATTTTTTGAATCCGTTTTAGAATATGCGAGGAGGCTTTAAATGTGCGGGATTGTTGGCATTTCAGGTGAAGAAAATGCTCCTCAGATTGCTCTCGAAAGTTTGATGAGCATACAGCACAGGGGGCAGGATTCCTGCGGAATCTTGTACTACAGCGAGAATATCACTCTGAAAAAGGGGATTGGATTAGTTACTGAAGTATTCTCAGACTGGAATGTCCAGAAAAGCAAATTAGCAATAGGTCACGTGAGATACCCCACCATTGGGACCGATCCTGCACGGGATGCTCAGCCCTTCTACGTGAACTATCCCTACGGATTGGGACTGTGTCACAACGGGAATGTTGCAAACTACTGCGAATTGCAGGAAGAACTGCTGCAGAAGAGAAGAAGGCTGCAATCCCGATGTGATGGTGAATTACTGCTCAACATTCTTGCTGATGAATTGATTGAAAATTACACTGCCCAGGCGACTGCAAATGTGATGGAAAGAGTGCTGGGAAGCTATTCTGCAGTCTCGGTAATAGCTGAAAAAAAAGGGAAGATCATCGTATTCAGAGATCCCTGGGGGATAAGGCCCCTGGTATTCGGGAAAAAGGATAACACTTTTGTGGCTGCTTCTGAATCAGTAGCCTTAGACAAGTTTGGAATTCCTGCTACTGACGTGAACCCTGGAGAAGTCATAATTGTAGAGGGAAATGATATTGAGAGGTCACAGTTGAAAAAGGAGTGCCATG
>CAZFAR010000211.1:0-5008 GCA_964516825.1 uncultured Thermococci archaeon | reverse complement strand
TTTCAGGCTCAACACAGCCCATGACATAGTTTTCTTTTTCAAAATTCTTCAGTATCTCATCCATGATAAAGGAAGTAGTAGTTCCTCTGGCTACGCATACAACCCCATGTTGAAATGCATGCTGGACTTCTGGCAGCTGGACTACTGCTTTTGCAATCAATCTCCTGGATTCCCAGGGTGTCAGTATGATCTGGCAGAGCATGGTCTTGCGTAAATGAAAAGCCTTTTAAACCTTTACATCAACAGGGGGCATGCGCACAATGGGAGAAATCGTGGAGAGAATAAAGACTATGGAAGAAGAGGACATGCCCTCTTGGCTGATTAAAAAAGAATTACAGTTTGACAGGATTGAGAGAGATTTGAAAGAATTTGCTCATTGGTTGCTGCATGAAGAATAGATTTTTTTCATTTTTACTGCATCCCGATCTAACTCTGGAGATTCGCAGATGACAGTTGTATTATATCCCTGCTCTCTGACTGCCTGGGCCAGCAATGAGAAGTGAGGTTCTCCTTCTTCTATGGGCAGATGTTTCTTCTCCTCACCATTTCTGACTTCTACTGCAGTGAAATGAGTGTGGAAATGGTTCTGATGTCCCAATCGACTTTCAACTTCTTTGAATATGGTTAGAAAGTCATGGACTGATTTTAGAGGGTTCAATGAATGAATGTGAGCAAAGTCTAATACTGGTCTGTGTCCCGTGCGTGAGCAGATGTCCAGGACCTCCTGGAAATGACCCATAGCATTGATCCTGCCCATGGTTTCTATTCCCAAGCCAGTGAAGTCCTGCAGGTTTGAAATAATATTTCTTAAACATGTTTCTCTATCCAAAGATTTGACTACCCATCCGGGATGTAACACAGTAATTGACGCATTCATGAGGGCTGCAAGTCTAGTTGTCTGGTGAAGGGCTCCCATCCACTTGATGAGGGTTTCATCTCTTACAGAGAAGTTAAGATAATAGGGAGCGTGGAGACTGATTTCAACGTTGTAGTCTTTTCCACATATTCCAATCTGTTCTGCCTTCTCTGGTTTTAATGTGATTCCTCTTCCGAGCTGGTATTCTAAACTGTCTAATCCCAATTCTTTGATTCCCTTTATCCCTTCTATGATCCCTTTTTTCTTATAATCAATGGGGATGCCGGCAATACCGATCTTCATAAGAGAACTGAACCTTGAGAGCTCATAAAGATTGCTACTACGAGTTTGATTTTTCTGGACGTGAATGATAGAGCACCTCCTAATATCTCCATCCTCTTTCTCTAAGAAATTCTACTAATTTGATGCATTTTATATCATAATTTCTACATACATCTGGAATTCTGGGTTTCCCTCCTGGATTAGAACTTTCTGAAGCAATGACTGTCCAACTCCTGGATAATGCCAAACCAATGACGAAAGGATCAGCATCAGGTGTTGTTTTCTCGCTATCAATTAATCTCGGGAATCTGCGTGCAATGACTTTGACCTGCCCTGCTTGCTCTTCATCCAACTCAATGAACATTTTCTTGTGATCTTTTGCCCAATTCCAGAGATCGTCATCTCTTTGCTGAAGTTCGTTGTAAACTTCTTTAGGTGCAATCAGCAATCCCTTGCGAATGATTTCCTCAAGATTTCGTTCCCATAGAGTTGGAAAAACATCAGGGGGATAATAAACTCTCCACAGATCTATGAGCGCGCTTGTATCTATCACATACCCCGGAATCAATGTTTTTTGGATCATATATTGACCTTGATGAGATTCTCAACTCTTGGAATGTGTTTTGTACGAATCCCCAGGTAATCAGCAACATCGTTATAGGTGATTTTTTCCTTTCTATATGAATCTAGAACAAGAGACACAAAGGGAATGCTATTCTCTCGAATGCACTTTTGGGGCATATCAAGTCTTCCTCTTCTTCTCAGCACATATATTTCTAGTTGCGTTCCATTATCTCTGATCAAGTATTTCCTATCCTCATCTCTTATTTCCCAATTTCTGTCATTTTTTCGGAAAAATCTGGCATTTTCAGTCAAAATCAAGCCACTTTTTCTAAGAGTATTCACGAGAGTCCTGTTAACAGGACCTTTTCTCAGATATTGTTTATAGCTCATCCCGATACCAAGCAAGTACTTTGGTCCCTGTTTTTCTTTTGCTTTTTCTTTCCATTTCTCATACTTCGTCCTGTAGAAATCCCAGGTAGCAAACCCAAGAGTCACCAATCGCCTCAATATCACCTCTCGACTTACTCTAAAATCTCTGGCTATCCCTCCCAGACATTCATCAGACCAGTCAGACAGGGTTGTTTTTGATTCAACTGACTTGTGGGATAGCAGGTCACTTCTCGGAACCAGAAATGCCCCTGCAAAATGGTTACAGAACTTCTCTACCGATCCTATTTCGAGTGAATCAGCATCCTCCCAGTTGCATATTCCACTGTTATCGAGGAGAAGATGTCCGTACTCGTGAAAAAGAGAAAATATTCTTGCCCTAATGTGGTCCCTTTCATTAAGAGCAATTGCTGGAAAAGTGTCTCCAGGCAACGAAAAACCTCTCGTTTCTTCTACTGGCAAAGGAAACTGAAATACTAAGACACCGAGTCTTTCTATACCTGTCCTCCACTCTTCAAAAGCATCAGCATCCTTTTTCCAAGTAAATTGAGTTTGGACATCGATTCCAATTTGTTCTCTTACTTTGCTAGCCACTACCTCGGGATTATCTGAGAAGCTAGCTCTACCAATACTAATGTTAGTCTCACTCTCAATGCTCTTTGCTAGTTCAATCGCCAGAGATTGAAGTCTTCGGGCTTGCCGAATGGCAAGTCTAGTCTGTGAGGAAAGGGGTTTTCTTCTTTCCTCAGGCAAAGTCCGAAAATCATTTGGAACGAGTGGCTCTTCGGGGGGTTCTGGTAAGAAAAATGCTGCAAGAGGACGCTTGTAAACTCCTGCAAGTTTCTTTATCTGAGCTATTGTAGGCCTTACTTGACCAGATTCCCATTTTCTTATCATCTTCTCGCTCAAATTGAGTCGCTCTGCAATTTCTGCTACATCCATCCCAATGCTTTCTCTCGCCCAGACCAATACTCCAGGTTCTATATCGACTTCAAAAGATTTACGAGACATCATTTTTCACCCCTGAATTTGTCATCATTCTCCTGTAGTACTTGCGAAGGATAGCATCAGACTTAGAGTTCTCATGTGTGGATTTCAGTTTGGACAGCATTCTATTTACATTCTTTTCATTTCTATTCTTCATTCTTTTCCTCCCCTTTCTTTGGGGATTCTTGGTTTATATTCTTTTCGCTTCGCACTTGGCACAAATGTCAACAATCATTTATCATTTACAGAGTTATAACACTCTGGTAGACGCTATGTTGTATATCGGAGTGATTCTGCGACATTCAGAACACAGATCAGAAAGCAAAATAGCAAAAAAAGAAAAGAACTATGGATAGTACCTCCTCGGTGTCCTGGGAAATGGGATTGCATCTCTGATGTGCTCCAGGTTGAGCATCCACTTCAGCAGCCTTTCTGTGCCCAGCCCGAATCCTGAATGAGGAACACTACCGTACTTCCGTAAGTCCACGTACCATTCGTACGCACGGGGGTCCATGCCTTCTTCCTGTATTCTCTGCATCAGTTCATCGTAATCATGAATCCTCTGCGAACCTCCAATAATTTCTGAATGGCCTTCAGGTGCCTGCAAATCATCGTTCAATACATACTCTTCATTCTGTGGATCGAGTTTCATGTAGAAGGGTTTTACAGCCTTGGGCCATCTCCAGACAAACAATGGTTTTTCCAGCCCCTTTGTCAATGTGTACTCATCTTCTGCTCCCAAATCGTCTCCCCATTCCTTTTCTACTCCTTCTTCCCTCAACTTCTCCAACGCTTCATCGTATGTCAACCGATAAAAGGGCGGCTTCACCTTTTTTAAGTCTCCAGGAGCTCTACCCAATTCCCTCAGCAGATCTTCCTGTTCTTCAGCCATTTTCTGGCACACGTAGGAGACCATTTCCTCCTGGAATCTCATGTTGTCCTCGTTATCGTAGAAGGCAGCTTCCTGTTCCAGATGCCAGTATTCTGTCACATGCTTGGGTGTCCTTGACTTTTCCGCCCTGAATGAGGGGGTGTATGCGAACACCCTTTCCAACGAAATGATCAAGACTTCTAGGTACAGCTGCGCGGACTGAGATAGATAGACTGTGTCTCCGTAATAGTCCAGACCAAACAAAGTAGAACCTCCTTCAACTCCTGCCACAGTAAAGATTGGGGGCCACACTTCCCAGAAGCCTTCCTTTTTGAAGAATTCCCGTAAATACTCCATGAGGTACTGCCTTGCTTTCATGATGTTGGTCAGTCGGACACTTCTCAATTGTAAATGCCTGTAATCCAGGAGAATTTCCAGTCCTGTATCCTCCTGCAGCGGGAATGTTTCAGCAAGGTTCAAGCTATTGAAGTTGCTCACCCTGAGTTCTATGCCAGTTGGAGCCCTCCTGTCCTCAACGACTGTGCCTTTCACAGTGACCACAGATTCCAGTGACACATCGCAGGCACTATTGAAGGAACTCTCCTCGCACTGGTCTTTCTTTACAGATGCCTGGACAATCCCTGTAGAGTCTCTCAGCACTAGAAAGAGAAGATTTCCATGGGTTCTCTTCCTGTGCACCCAGGCTGTCAGCTCCACAGGTTCACCAATCTTGCTTTTCAGGTCTTTTATGTACAACTCCTTCATAGCTTGATCACCTCTTCATTTGTATTTCCTGTATTCATAAAAATCTTTTGGGTTGCTCGACCTCAAGACACATTTCTTCTCCTTCCATGTTTTCACCTCAGTCAATCAGTTTCTCAAAGATTCGCAGATCCACCAAAATTGCATTTATCCTGCTACTGAATGATGTTACACGTGTAACAGGAGGAAACGATTCCAACTCAAGTGCAGAAAACCTTTAATAACTTCAGAATAAAACCATCTTATGCATGACACAGGCGAATGCTCAAAAGATGCAGTGGAGCATACACAATGCTTTG
>CAZFAR010000210.1:0-5011 GCA_964516825.1 uncultured Thermococci archaeon | reverse complement strand
TCGGTTCGCATATGGTGGTGATGTGATGATGATGGTAGGATTCTTTCTGAACTCCACTCTTGACAGATTCCGTGTATCTCCAAGATGACAATCAGGCATTATTTCATCCTTACGAACGAAATCTGGAAAAATAAGCTTCATGCGTTGTACATCTTCTTCTACTTCTGTAATTTTCCTTTTCATCGCTTCAACTGGATCAGATATTTCCTTTGTTCGATTCAATCTCAAAAACTGTCCATCTTTTGATGTATAGCTGCATTCTTCTAAGATAGAGAAGAAAAGGAGAAGCATCATATCACGATAAGGAGAAGACAGATCCCCGATGGTAGTCTTGAGTTTTCTCAACATCAGAAGCGTTTTTTCGTCAAATGCCAATTTCATGATAGAAACATCCTGTGCTATATCTGCAGGTCCACTGTCCTTTATCATGGGTATGAGCGATTTCCATATTTCTTTTAGTTCATTCTGCTTTAATTCAAGGAAAAGTGGTATTGTTTTCGAGATAAAGTGAGCTACGGGCAACCTATCTATCCCTATTGAGGGAATGCCTTTTAACATGGAAGTGAACATCGTGGTCCCCAATCCTGAAAATGGATCAAACACATAATCATTCGAATCTGCATTGAATCTTCTGAGGAACTCCCTTACAAGGTGGAAAGAAAAGGCTTCCTTGTACTTATAAAGTCTCAGAAAGGGAATATTCTTATTTCCCACGTATGATACAAGAGAACCAAATTTTGGCTTTTCGTCCATGATATCTTTGAATTTGTTCTCTATCTCCGACCTTGAATGGGAGAATATTCCCAGTGCTGGTTCTGTAACTCTTTGCTCTCGAAAATTGTCAATAGTGTTTTCGTGGGTTGATGGATCTTCAGTGCTCATGTTATCAGTCCTCGTAGATTCACTTTTGAATCAGGCGGTATATGATATAAAGCTTTGGGCTATCTGGTTACCCACCTATTTTCTTGACTGCCTCACTATAGTCCTTATTATTAAAACAAAGACAAAAATCAATACAATACCAACCTCAAACCCCTGTAGACCCTGTTCCTGAGCTGCATGTACCTGCTGACTGATAATCCCAATCTCAGATTCTTCTCCCAACTCCTCAAGAAGAGGCCTTACTCTCGTCAATTCTTCATTTGCCATGTCCCCCTTTCCCTCCTCTATGTACTCCAGGATTCTTACTAGCGATTCATAGGCAGAAGCATACTTCCCAGACAACACAAGCATCTCTTCATCTCCTGCAATCTCGTACAGAGAGGTTGCTTTCCTGAAGAGTTCTGCTTTCATCCTGTAACCAGTCTGTTCTAAAGCTTCTTCAAAGGTTTCTATAGCTTCCTTCCATGCCACCATGCCCTCGTTAAACTGATCCAGATAGGGAAATGCTTCTTCAGGATTCTCCTTATATTTCTCTCGAAACAGGCAGATTCCTTCTTCTGCCCGGGCGGGGTAGGTACCGTACCCAAGAGAATCGAAACCCAAGTCAAAGTAAATGATTAAACCTTCTTCAATACCATCTCTGTATCTCACAACGTCCATTTCTTCCTGGGTGACCTCTGATTTCTGAATTACCTGAATCCATTCCTTTTCCAGGTCTTCAAGAGATTTCCCATATACCTCCAGAAAAGAAAAAAAGCCTAAGGGCTTGCAGTACAATTCCTTGAATTTCTCCATGCCGTACTTCTCAATCAGGAATGCAGCAAAAGAACCAGCAATATCATAGTTGAAGAGAATGTCTGACCAGAAATCTTCCAATAAGTCCTCTAAGGACGTTAACCTGTTTTCAGTGTACAGGATCTTCACGATGCCGTGGAGATTTTCTCCGTTAATGACATAATCTTCTACGTAAATTGCCAACCCTTCAGCAATTAACCCAAACTGGGATCCAATCTGGTTGGCAAGGGCATGGGTCATTTCATGCGCATCGTTCAACCCATTCTTGCAGAAGTCGACACAGAAGATGCACAGGTAGTGAATTTCTGATCCTGCAGTATATGCTCCAGGAATGCCTTCAAAGTCCTCTCTTTTCCCGTAGAGGTAATACGTGATCTTACCGGTGTATTCTATCTGGAGAAGGTCTGTAATTCTGGAAAAGAGTCCTTCCTGATTCTGTGCTAGAGCTGTTATCTCGTCCTGGGTTAGGCAGCCTTCCTGATAGTAGAAGATGAAATGTTCTGATTCGTAGGACTGCCATTCTTCTGCATGAAGAAGGGGAATAACTAAAATGATGATAATGAGGAAGGGTATCTTCTTCATGAGAATGGTTTTGCGTATACCTTAAAAGATTTTTGGTTGCTCTGAAATGTCAGATTCTTGGATTAGATGTTACACGTGTAACATTTATATTATTGTAGGGTAGAACTGCTGGTGAGCAGCCAATCTATAGTGGCGAAATATGTGCAATAATGTTTGCACCGAAAAGCTTATTAATAGGTAAGCCAAATAATGTTCTACATACCTAATAATTAGGTATGAGAGAAGATCAACTCATTGAAAGGAGGTATGTCATGTCTAATACAAGAATACAAGCAACAGAGCACCCTTCCACCTGGTGTTCAGAAGTAGACAATCATCCAGAGACATCTACAGCAACTGAAAACAATGAAGGTGAAGGTGTAATCTGCATTAAAAATCTGGTCAAGTACTATGGGAAAATCAGAGGAATTGAAGATTTCACACTCACTGTCAATAAAGGTGAGATCTTCGGGTTTCTGGGTCCAAATGGGGCTGGGAAAACCACAACAATCAGGCTGTGTTTAGCTCTCATTTCTAAGACCTCTGGCAGTATAGCCATAGCTGGGATGGATTCCCATGAAGACTCTGTAAGAATTCGAAAGAGAGTGGGATACGTACCCGGTGATTTTGGACTGATACCCAATACGAGAGTAAGAAAATATCTGGAATATTTGCTCTCCTTGAAAAAATGTGAATCTCGTGACAGAATGAAAGACCTGGCCGCACGATTCGATTTGGATTTGAAAAGGAAAACCTCAGAGCTCTCACGAGGGAACAAGCAGAAAGTAGGCGTGGTGCAGGCATTCATGGCAGACCAGGACATCATCATACTGGATGAACCTACAACAGGGCTGGACCCCTTGATGCAACAGGAATTCTACAGGCTGCTGAAAGAGGAGAAAAAGAATGGGAAGACAATATTCATGTCATCGCACATTCTGGCAGAGGCTGAAGCAGTCTGCGATAGAGTTGCCATAATCAAAGAAGGCAGATTAAAGGTTGTGGAAGAGATTGAATCATTGAAGAATAAGACAGGAAAGGTGTTAACCGTGGAATTTAGAACTCCTGCAGCAATAGAAGAGTTCAACCTGCCAGGAGTCAGTGATATACAGGTAGATGATAACATTCTTACTCTCACCGTACATGAGAACCTGGACAGTGTCATCAAGGCAGTGGCAGCTCATAATATTTCAAACATGAACCTGAAAACATATAGTCTGGAACAGCTCTTTCTTCGTTACTATGTAGAATCTGGAGGGAGGTGTTGATATGGTTTGCAGCGTAGTACTCATGGAATTCAGATCTGGGTGGAAAGGTATTCTCATTTTCGCTTTTTTCATCCTTTTGCTCTCTTATGGGATGCCTCAGTTGTACCCGTCCTACAGGGATTCACTCATCACAGAATTGGAAGGAGCAGAAAATGTGCACATAGAGGTTTCTGAAGAACTATGTGTCATCACACTGTCATGGACCCCAATGGAGGGAGCCAGCTATCTGGTTCTTGAAGACACTCGCATCAGCATGGTGACTGCAGAACCTGTATACGCGGGCAGCGAAACCAATATCACAATCCCTGAGGGGTCCCGGGAAGATCGCTACTACGCAGTGATGGGAATAGTCAACGATACACAGGTGCTCATCGGTATAGCATCTACAGCAAAGGAAAAAGATCCCCTGGAAGAGTACATGAACAATCCCATGTACACTGGATTTACTGGTGGAAGAAAAATCAGCATGCTCGAGGCAAAGGGGTTCATAACTTTAGAGTTTTTCAGTTTCTGGTGGATACTTGCAGGGCTGTTCATTGCTTACATCTCGGTAACTGCAATTACAGGTGATTTTGAAGGGAAAAGGATGGACCTGATATTCTCCACGCCCATATCAAGAAGGTGCTACATTACAGAGAAGTTTGCAGCAATGAGTTTAGTTTCACTGTTCATGGTACTGGTGGCTGTAGCTGGGCTCATCAGTGGTATTGCAAGCATTGGGTTGAGCAGCGAATTTGACAGTCTAACAGTGATAAAAGCTTTACTGGGATCTGTGCCCTTCTTCATGGTTATTGCAGCTTTTGGTGTGCTGGCTGCTGTCATATTCCAGAAAACAAGGGCTGGCATAGGTGTTGCTTTCACTTTCGTTTTGGCAGCATTCTTCCTGTACACCTTTGGCGGATATTCAGAAAGCCTGGAATGGATGAAATTAATCAGTATCATGAACTACTGGGACTACTACTCTGTAATTCTTGATGGGATCTTCAGGACGGGCGATTTCATTGGGTTGTTTGCTGTCTCATTCGTAGTGATTGTGCTGGCGATTCTCATCTTTGAAAGAAAGGACATCCCGATTTAGAATGGATCAATCAATGAGCGTACCAGAGTGACCCTGTGAGCATGCAGTAAGAAACAATGTAGATGGTAAACGATACCTTTATAGGAATAGAAGCTCTCCACCAATGGGAAGAAGGAATGTGTATGCTTCACTGGTAGTTTGCAGTATGAGGATGAAGAGTATAAAAGCATAGAGTGACTCATGATTTAAGGAGTGTGAGAGGGAGTATCATGATAGTGCTGCATGCAATCTGGAATACAGTAACTGGCCAGCTTGATGTCTGGGCAGAGTCAAGTACAGTTCCGAAGCAGAGAGGGAAGAAGTCTCAATCCCGGGTACATCCCTTCGCGTGCAGTCCGCAATCTCTCCTGGAAGCGCTGGAAAAAGTTTCAGAATGCGTTTTTGAGTCTGCAGATTCCAAGACTCTGACAATGAATTTACCTTCCAC
>CAZFAR010000209.1:0-5014 GCA_964516825.1 uncultured Thermococci archaeon | reverse complement strand
GGAAAAGACCATAATATATCTGTAAGGGAACTCATGAATGCAACAGCCTACAAATGGCCCAGTACTATATCCCAAAAGATAGATAAGTTTGAAAAGCTGGGTTATCTCAGAAAAGGACCTTACTACGATTTGAATTTGAGTGCAGTAGGAAAAAATCAGCTATATTTTGTCTATGCAGACATCAAATTCTCTTCCCAGGATAGAGATCTCGTCTTCGATTTGGTCAAGCAGATTGAATGCTGGACATGGATCTATCCGACTATAGATACCAACAGGCTCTTTGTTCTCTTTCAGGTGAACTACTACAACCAGATTGGCAAGCTTCTCATGCTCTTGAAAGAGAAGGGGTTAATCTCTTACGATATGCTCACTTCACAGAATCGGTGGATTCTTGTCAATCCCAATTTCTGCGGTGAAGAAGTTCCTGAGCTAAAGGATCCAGATCCGGAAAGGCCTCCGCCAGAGGTAGCCTATCCAGAGCTCGTTCTGGACATCACTTGGAGGGAAGTCGATTTAAGGTTAATGCAGTATCTGCAGGTTCGGACAGATAATTTGAGAAAAATCCAGAAGATAGAATATCAAAAATATGGAAATTTCTGGGAATACTACCAGTTGAAGCATAGTTTTAAGAAAATTGTGGAATCGGGAATCGTATGCGGGAAATCCCATCATCTGAGCCCCTACCCCACAGATGAATGTTCAACACTGCTTCTTTTTCTGGAATCTAAAGATCAGAAGTTCTTACTGCAGTTGATGGATCAGTTTGCTGAAGGAGGCCGCATTCACAAGGTCTACACATTGGCAGGAGATACAGGCCTGATGTTTTTGTGGGCATCTCCCCGATTCATGTTAAATCTCCTTCGCTATTTTGATGAATTTCCAGATTTGGAAGTGAAGGTTGCACCTCTGAGAACCCACAATTCAAAATATCTGGCAAAACAATCCTTCTGTGCAGAGCATTTTGATATTGAGAGCCAGCGATGGGTATTCCCCTATTCAAAGTATGAAGAAGAAATACTGACAATTTTGAGGAGAGAAAGGAGGATATAAACTGGATCGTTCGTTGCTGTCACACGTGTAACACAGAGGGCTCTCTGGCTCCAGGGTGAAGAGGTTGGCGAGACTGTGTAGTCCTATCTTGAAGCAACTTGAGACCGCGTAATATGCATTGAACTTCTAAATTTAAATCTTTCAACAACCCTTTCTGAATCAGGGTTTTCGGGAAGCTTCTCCTCGTATGATCCCTGTAGCTATGATGTGGGCAACCCTCACAGGCTCAGGAAGCTGAGAGTGCATGCATGTCAACTCTATGATTTTCTCTGCCTCTTCCTTCTGCAGCCCTGCAAACTGGAAGTACAGCATCCCCCTGTGAACAGCCTTAGAGTGGATGGGTCCAGCATTTTCGATGTGCTGCCATCTCTCCTCCCTGTCAGGGAAGTTATTAAGAGCGCTTGATATCTTTTGAAAGTCAGGCATCCTTCTCATGACCGGGATTACACCGAGAGATGTCTCCTGCGCAATTTTCTGAATATCTATAGTATTGAACCCAGCAAAGGTGATCCCATCTGTCATGATCACCCGCAAGTCTTCATGTCTGGTATTTCTCACCATAGTAATGATCATGTCTGTGGCATCTGTGCCGTCCCGTTCAATCCAGCAGCTCAGCAATCCATCAATCCAGAAACCTCCGCGGAATACCACCCCCACTAGAAGTACTTTCTTGCCGCGTAATGTGCCATCATCTATACCCAGAATGCGAATTTGAGGCTTGATCTTCATAGATAGTGACAGGAGGCTGACTTAAAGAATCTTTTGATTCTAATGAGCTACTACATGTGTGAAATTATTGCACACTTTCGTGGTTTTCACAAATTAAGGAATAGAAATGATAAATGATGAAATCAATTGAATTCTTCATAAGAACATTTTTAAGTAGGAAATGCATAGGTGTCTTGGTGACTGTATGGAATACTCAGGTGGACCAATGATCTTCGTAGGAATCGTAATTATAGTTGTACTGGTTCTAAATCCAAATAGTATTAGAACAGACTATATGAGACTTCTATCGTTTTTGGGAGGTATTGCAGTTTTCTTATTAGGGTCGGGAGGTGCATCAAAATATAGGAGACGAGATAAATTTGGAGGCAGCATGGTTGGAGTGATCATAGGACTGGTGTTAATTCTTTATGGGTTGGGATTTCTCAATGTTACCTAGAGAAGATTTGTTTGTCATCATACTTACATTATTGGCAACATATTTCATTTTTGAACTGAATAATGGTATTTTGATGCAGGCAAAAGAATTGAAGGCAAATGTCACTAGGCTCAAGAGAAGTAGAAATTCCTTCAGAGATGACTTCTTGATTCCATACGGTGAAGATAAGAAAAAGAGTGCAATCAACGCTGTTTTTGGCTTATATTTTATCTTTTTTGTGTGTATTGTAGAATATATCCTCCTTCAAGGAGGAATTCTGTTCTATGTGTCTATGGCAATATTCTTGTTTTGGATTTTTTTCATCAATTTTTCTTTGGATATTGACGAATTGCCCACGTGTAGGGCAGTCGTTGAATCTGAAAGTATGACTGAATTTCTTGAGCAGTTGAATATCAGAGCTGGAACGGATAGATTCAATAAGATATCAGAGCTGTTTACTGAAGCGAGCTCGTCAGAAAAATCAGCGAAAGAGAAAGCCGAGTTGATGAACAAGATCTTTGAAGAACTCCCATTTTAAAATCAGTAGATAACCTATCTAGATAATCCCTGTTTATTATAGGATACTTGTCATCCCTGATCTCTTCTTCTGAATATAGTTCAAGAGATGACGAAAAGCCTCCACTATGGCTTCCTGTTCTTTCTCTTCCACATCATGCACTTCCAATGATTCTATCAACACTGCTGCAGCTTCCTCTACTGTAATAACACCTTCAATCCATGCCCGGGCAATGTAGCCTTCTACGTAGTCTCCTTTTTCATGCTTGTCCAGTCCACCAGGCTGGTCCAGATCAGAGATGATCAAAGCCTGCGAAAGCGTATAATTGGAAACCTTCTCTCCTGTCCAGGTATTCGTAGCTTTAGATTTGGCTAGGGAATACAGGAAATTGATGAGAGCATCGCCGAATCCCTTAAAATCGCTTTCCGAACTCATCCATCTGCTCCTTGATCTTCTGAGCAGCCTTTATTAACGCTTCTTTGGGAGTTTCCTTTCCATCAGTTTCCAGGAAAAGAATGGGACGCTCCTTATCGAGGAGAGGATGGCTTACCTTGTAGGCTGCATAAGTGACGTGATCATCTCTCTTAAGAGTCTTCCTCAATAAATTCGCAAAGGTATGATCTTCTCCTACCAGGGCAATCTCGAGCAGATTCCCCTCCTTTCGTAAAACTTCCAGTTCCATATTATCACATCAATCCTTGTCCATAATCGGAGGCCAGCTTCCTCATTTCAATGTTCCCGCAATTGGGACATTCCAGGACATTTCCCTTTCCCTTGAGTACAGTTCTGCACTTGGTGCACAAAGCGCGTATGACCCCGAGAGCGCTCTCTACAGTAGACAGTTCCAAAGGCTCTTTATGTGCTTTCTTAACTCGGGCACGTACGATATCATTGATATGAAACTCGCTGGATAGGTCTTTCACATACCGCGGCGAAGACTGTGAAATATATATTCTTGCTTTGGTTGAACCTGTCACTTCTCTATCTTCATGGCCCTTGAGCGCCAGTATCTCAACCAGTGCCATCTTCTCCCTCATGGCCACCACCTGGCAGATGACAACATCTCCTGCAGATGGGGAGGGAGGCTGGCTCACCACAGGATTGACCTGTGCTTTTCTGCCTTTCATATCGTATTGGGCAATACCAATGGTGGCAGCATAAACCTTGCCATCCTCTTCATAAGCACCTCTACCTGGCAAGAACTCTTCTGCTACTCCCAAAAAGGAACCAGGTAACACAAATTCTCCATCCTTCATGTTCTCACCTCTTCAAATCTTAACAATTCTACCTCTATTTCTACGACTCTTCTTTCATGGAAGGGGTAACTCCTGAACAGTGGGAATCTCATTTCTCTTATGTGAGTGAGCATGTGCTCGGTCTGCTTCTCCAGAAATGCAGCATTTCCTTTCTTGTGAAGTGAGTATACGACTGAGGCAATCTCTGTCGCTTTCTTGAGGAACTGCACGTCTTCACCCCTCCTTCTCGTACCAAAAGGTGGGTTTTCAACGACAGTGTCTACCCTGGTCACGATATCCTGAATATTGCTACAGTGAAAGGTTGCCCTCCCTGCTTTTAAACCTTTTGTTGCCTCCGCACAATTCTCTCGAGCTGTCCTGAGAATATCACAGTCACAGTCTACAAAGAGAACTGAATTCGCCTGTAAGAGTAATGCTCCAATACCCAGGATTCCTGATCCGCATCCCAGGTCTGCAACATCTTTTTGGTGTATATCACCGAAGTAGTAGGCTGTGATCAGAATCTCCGCTGCCAGGCTGCCTGGAAGGGCATACTGCTCCAGATCTGGCGAATGGCAAACAGTTTTCAGATTGGACAAGAGAATGGCGAGCTCCTTCTTTTTCATAGAATCATATCCAGTTCGTAGTCTGTTTCTTCGAACATCAAGGGTACCTCTTTTGGAGTCAGTACCGGCCGATCAAACAAGGCTACATCATCGATAGCTATTCGAGGGCAGGCGCAGATAATATATGCATCGCATCCATGGAGGATTTCAGACCTGATTTCATCAACAATGAAAAGATAAGTAGATTTTCCTTTCTTTTTCAGAAATTCCCTTATTTGGAGTGCTTCTTTTTTCCTGAATTGCCCCTTTTTTGTACTCATGACAATGCCAAAGGTTTCACCCTGGGAAGCCTTGAAGATGAGTGCATGTCTCTGCTTCAAAAGATTTTGTGGGTCTACCTTTTCAAATTGATCATAGACAGAAAACACAGTTTTCCTGGTGGCTATAGCTGCCCCTAAGGGATGAAATGTTCCTGTCCCCAGGTATAGGAAAGCATCTACTC
>CAZFAR010000208.1:0-5041 GCA_964516825.1 uncultured Thermococci archaeon | reverse complement strand
GTACAATGGACAGCTCGAGATCATTCCTGTAGAATATCAAATTACGAAAGTGGTTTATGGGCTGTGTCGAGATTCCAAACTATACACTCAGGAGGGAGTGTTCTGCACAGAACTGGATGAGGGGTTTCATGCAGTCATAGGTGTCCTTGAAGGGAACCATTTTATTGTTGAAAGGGATATACCCTCAAGTATATTTGCGTCCTTTCAGGGGAGAGTCTCCTCATTCAAAGAGGATACATTTCAGATATTTGGCAGCCCTTTCCGCTTTTTTTCAGTTAATGAAGTAGGTCTTGGTGAAGTTTCTGGATTTGGTGTACAAATTGGGGAAGACATTGCTGTGCTGCACTTCCAGTGGAATGAACTGCCATTGGAAACGATTGCAGAAGCTAAACAGTACCCGGAAGGGTATCCTGTGAGAATATCTGGGATCATTGAGTCGGTGCGAATTTCAAAGGGGCACATCTTCCTGGTTGTACATGATTCCACAGGATGTGTGCTTGTTCCCATATTCAAGGATATGCAGGTTGTCCTGGGAGTGAATGAAGAGACTTTTCAGCCAGGGCAGAAAATCACTGTTGTAGGCTGGACCAAGGACTATCAAGGAGCTTTTGAGATTCTTCCAGAGGCTATCACATGAATGAGTTCATTATAGTGGTGGGGGCATGTCTTGCAGGCTGTTCCCTGGGCGTTCTGACTGGATTGACTCCGGGTATCCATGTGAATACGCTGCTTCCTTTCCTGGTGGGATTTTCTGTTTCAGGAAGGGTAGGAGCAGTTCTAATCTTTTCTCTGGCTGTTACCCACACGTTTCTGGACTTCATCCCTTCCACTCTGTTCGGGGTTCCAGATACAAATACTGCGTTGAGTGTTCTGCCTGCTCACCGGCTCTTGCTCTCAGGGAGAGGATATGAAGCCATCAAGCTTACAGTAGTGGGAAGTCTTGGAGCCTTGCTTGTGTCCTGTGCTCTTGTGCTTCCGATGATCTCACTTATTCCAGTCCTCTATGAAATCTTACTCCCGCACACAGGGTACATACTCCTTTCTTTTGTTATCTTCATTATTCTTTCAGAGAAATCTTTGAAAAAAATGATTCTTTCTTCTTGTGTTTTCCTGCTCTCTGGAGCGTACGGATGTATCGTGTTATCTTCTCCTCTCGTTGCTGAAGATTTGATTTTATTCCCTGTATTCTGCGGATTGTTTGGATTGAGCACGCTGCTTATAAGTTTGAGAAGCCACGGCGAGTTTCCTCCGCAGTCCATGGATTCCAAGATCCAATTGACCTCTTCTGATATCTTCAAGAACGTGGTAAAAGGGTCTGCAGCTGGTATTCTCGTTTCCCTGTTCCCTGGAGTGGGTCCTGCTCATGCTGCAACTGTGATCTCAGTGAAATCATCACCTCGCAAGTTTCTGATAGCAGTTTCCGGGGTGAATACAGCAAACACAGTGTATGCCCTCGTCAGCCTGTACACAGTGGGGAAGGCTCGCAGTGGGGCTGTTGTAGCTATTCAGGACCTTATCCATCTCGATGGGAAAACCTTGGGACTGCTTCTTTCATGCGGATTAATAGCGGCAGGCATAGCATCTGTCACTGCCTTGGGAATAGCGAGAAAGATTCTGGACCTGGTCTCTAACATTGATTACAAAGCCCTCATGGGCGCCACCTGCTTTGCTCTGGTTTTGATTGTAGGGGTGATCACTGGCTTTACAGGTCTACTGATAATGGGTGTTGGGGTTTCAATTGGAATACTTCCTCCTTTCTTGCATGTACATAGATCCCACTGCATGGGAGTACTGCTTCTTCCAATCCTTCTCTATTATCTCAGGTTGGGCTTCTGATTTTTGGTCTTACATTTTCGCTTTTTCTTGTTCTTATTACTAATAGTTCTGGTCGCAAGAATCCAATCGAAAGGTTTATAAAGGGGAACATAATAGAAAGTGTAAGTACCTGCTTAAGTGTCTGCTTACAGGTACTTGACAAGAATTTACAGGAGGTGAAAAAAGATGAAAAACCAAAAGGTGTTTGTAGCTGCTGTTCTGGCAATGCTCGTTTTCTCATTAGTTGCTGTGAGTGCTAAACCAGGCAAGGCAACCATCCACATTCAGACCTTTGGATACGAGGGAAGAGACTTACTCAAGCTGAATGTTGACATCGTGGGAGAGGACTCTGATGCTTTCTTCATTGCAGTCAATCCAGGTGTTGTCAACAAGATCAGCAAGGAAATCAATGTCGAGATGCTCCCCGTAGTCCAGATCAACGAAACTACATACAAAGTACCCAAGGCTTACCTGACAGAGATCGCACCTAATGAGTACCTGGTCATGGTCCCCAACAATGTCGCCAAGATGAAGTGGACTATCAGAGACCAGGTCGCTGGTATGAACGGGAATGACATCGTGAGAGTGCTTGTATGGTTCAAGGATCCCAAGGCTGCTGAGAAATTAACCAAGTTTGGCAATGTGTACTACTGGTTCCTGAGCGGTATGGGAGCTGCTGTAGATGTTCGCGTATCCAACGTCAAGGCTCTTTCCGAGGTGGCTGAGGTCGAGTTCGTGGAAGCTGATGGAACAGTTCAGGCTCTGCTGGCACAGAGTGTTCCTCTGATCAATGCTGACGATGTGTGGGCCTTGGGTTACACTGGTACTGGGATCAAGATCTGCATTGTTGACACAGGTATTGACCCGAACCACTGTGACTTCCCAAGTGGAAAGATCGTGGCCTGGGCAGACTACGTGAACAGTCGAACTACACCCTACGATGACCACGGACACGGTACCCACTGTGCATCCATTTCTGCTGGCGCATACGTACCAAAAGGTGTTGCCCCGGGAGCTTCTCTGATGGGTGCAAAGGTGCTGAACTCCAGTGGATCAGGTTCCTGGACCCAGGTTATCCAGGGTATTGACTTCGGCGTAGCTCAGGGAGCACACGTAGAATCACTGTCTCTTGGCGGAACTGGTGGAGATGGAACAAGCTCTGTGGCTAAGGAATGCGACTGGGCTGTTGATCAGGGTGTCATAGTGGTAGTGGCTGCTGGAAACAGTGGGTCTGCCTGCTGCACAATTGGTACCCCTGGAGATGCCAGAAAGATCATCACTGTGGGTGCTTCTGACAAGAGTGATGCACTGGCAAGCTTCTCCTCACGTGGTCCTACTACTGACGGCAGAATAAAGCCCGATATCACAGCTCCAGGTGTCTCAATCAACGCTGCTTCGAAAGGAACATCCTGCGGTGACACATCCATGTCTGGAACATCAATGGCAACGCCACACATTGCAGGTGTCGCTGCCTTGATGAAGCAGGCCAAGAGCACGGCAACACCATTGCAGGTCAAGAACTGCATGGGTAAGACAGCCATCGACAAGGGCAACGCCAACAAGGACTGCCTTTGGGGCTGGGGCCGTGTAGATGCACTGGCTGCAGTCAACCAGATCATAAGCAACCCCGGTGTATCCCCACCAGCTGATGGAACTTGCGGCTGCTCATGCGGTGGTGGAACCTGCCTTGGAACAGCATTCCTGTCTGCTCTCGTACTGCTCGGTGTAGCAATCAGGCGCAGATGAGAACACGTGGACTCAAACACCAAAATACTTCATTTTCTTTTTTTCTTTTTCTGATACCTTGAGAATATTTTAATAACAAGCTGTACATCATGTTCATGAGTCACTCATGAAAAATTGAACGGAGGTGAAAGATTTGAAAGGTAAAATTGGAGCTCTGACATTCCTAACAGCAGTACTAGTCTTATCAGCGGCTGCATCCGGTCTCTCCAACACAGTAACGCTGCATATTACAGTGGCAGGAGAAAAAGGAGACGTACTGACGATCCAGCTTGAGAAAATTTCAGAAGAAAAGCATTTCATCACAGTGAAATTCACTGACGTGGACATGGCCATGTTCCAGTATCACTTCGCTATTGCTGCAGCAGTGAAATACGTTGACCTAACTGTTATAGAGGTTGGACCAGGCTATTACGTGGTGAACATTGCCAAGAAGGATTTGAAGCAGAAAGGTCCCAATGAATATGTCATCAAACTGCCGCATTCAGTCCTGAAGAAGAACATTGACACAACCCCCATAAGTCAGTATTCAGGAGCTACCCTCTTGATGGTAAACGTCTATGCAAACAACAAGTACTTGAGAACATTCGTTGCTAACATGGATGTGGACATAGCTGGTGTCAACCTCAAGGGAGGCTACTTGACTGTTCTCGTCCCGTACGAAGGACTCCTGGCCCTGTATTTGGCTGGATTCCAGGTAGATGTTGTTGCAGATTTGAGTGATGTAGGAACCTTTGCACTGGAACCTGAATACTACACCTATCCTGAGGTCGTTTCAGAGCTTTCCCAGATCCAGACAGACCATTCTTCTATTGCCATGAAAATCTCCCTGGGAACATCCTACGAAAGCAGGGACATTCCTGGGATCAAGATTTCAGACAATGTTGGCACAGAGGAAACTGAACCTGAGATCTTCATCTGCGCCATGCACCACGCACGAGAAGCAGCTACCGTCAATGTTGCCATGTACATCATTAACCAGCTCACAGACAAGTTTGGTACAGATCAGACCGTCACAAACCTGGTGAACACGAGAGAGATCTACATATTCCCCATCATTAACCCAGACGGCAAGGTGTACGATGACTCTGGTGGAAGCTCTGGCAGTGGACGGAGCTGGCGAAAGAACAGACAGCCTTGCAGTGGTGGAATTGGAACTGATTTGAACAGGAACTACTCCTACCAGTGGGGAGGTTCAGGTTCTTCCGGGACCTGCACCTCAGAGACCTACAGGGGAACCTCAGCCTTCTCTGCTCCTGAGACTGCAAGAGTGAGGGACTTTTTCAATGCACACCCAGACATTAACGTGCTACTGACCTACCACTCGTACGGTGAACTGGTCTTGTGGCCATGGGGTTACACCTACGATCCTATTTCAAATGCAGAGGACAGACAGGTCCACGAGATCATGGGTAATCAGTACAACAGTTACGTCAACTATGTTGCTCAGCAGGCTTCTGATCTGTATTTGGCTTCAGGAACT
>CAZFAR010000207.1:0-5051 GCA_964516825.1 uncultured Thermococci archaeon | reverse complement strand
CGCTTTACTCCTCGCAGTGCAATTCCAATCAGATCTCCTACTGAAGCCTGGTTCATCAGGTAGTGGTGCTGCATTATGGACTGAGCTCTCACCTCTCTGAACTGACCTTCCATTGGACCCAGCAAGAGGTCCTGGCCTTTCTTGACCACTCCTTCGCTCACTGTTCCGGTGACTACAGTGCCTGCCCCCCTGACAGAGAACACCTTGTCAATGTACAGGAGAAATGGCCTCTTGTACTCCTCCTCCTTGGCAGTAGAGGGAAGATTGAACAGAAGGTAGCTCAGAAGATCCAATCCTTCCATAGTGACAGCAGATGTCCTGACAATGGGGACGATGAACCCATCCTGCACTTTGTCAGCAATGAGGACTACATCCTCCTTTTCTCGGATGTTGTACGGAATGTGTCCCACTGCTCTTATCAAAGTAGAAAATTCTGTCTCTATCATTCTTACCCTGTCTTCTCTTACCTTGTCCACCATGGTGATGACTGTAATGACAGGATACTTCATGCCAAAGGCAATTCCCAGGTGTTCCTTAGTGATAGGGGTTATTCCATCCTCTGAAGCTATGGTCAGTAAAGCGTAGTCAATTTTCTGGCCAAGAATTCCTCTGATAGCTGTTCTCAGCCAGGGAGCATGTCCTGGACAGTCTACAAAAGAGATGAATTTGTCGCATTTATCGATGAGTTGTGCCATCTCTTTCTTGTCCAGAGGATTTCGCATGAAAATGGGCTCTCCTTTCTGGGTGAATCCGTAGATCAGATGGGACAATTCTGCTGATAGTCCTCTTTCAATTTCATGAGGGAGGAAATCTGAGAAGACTCTCGTCTTTCCTTTCCCATCATCAGGAGTATTCGTAGTTAAAGAGCCGAGCAGGGTAGATTTTCCATGGTCTACATGCCCAATCGTTCCTATGATGAGGTGGTTTTTCCTGGTTTTTCCCTCCTGCTGGATGGTGACCCGCATGAATTCTCCATCTTTTTTGAAGGTTTCTACGCTGGCGATGCGGGCATCTGCTTCCTGGGCAGTAGCTCTGACAATTTTCAAAGTTTGATGGAGCTGCTGATGGGTGGCTCCGCAGGGTGTTCCGTCATCGTAGACCCCCAGTATGTAGTAGGCAGTTCCCTTTCCTGAATCCAGTCTGAACCTCATCTGGGAGACTAACCGTTCCCTCCTGTCCTTCTCCAGATGCTCACGAGTGAGAATAGATTTGAACTCAATGTTGGAATTTTCCCCATTCTCGAGTATCTGGAAGATGTCCATGGTTTGAGATTGCAGATGGTCAATATAAACCTTGTTGAATGCCAAGGCTCAGCTCCATATCTCATATCTTTTGTTACACGTGTATCATGTGAAATCATATCTTTTGTTACACGTGTATCATGTGAAATCATATCTTTTGTTACACGTGTATCATATGATTTTTCCAATTCCTGACCGGAATTCTGAGATTCCTCTGCTGTACCGATCACCCTTCTTCTTTTTACAGGACAAAAAAGTACTTATACTGTCAATAATTATGCCGGTTATGGAATTTCCCATTGTCGATGGCCACATGCATCTTGTCACAGAGGAAATGGCCAAGAAATGGAGAAGAACTGAAGCAGAAGAGAATGTCATGAAAAAGAGGAGAGAACAGTTTAGACTGCCAGGATATGATATATACCCTCTGGAAAAAATGATTGAACTATGGACCAAAGAATTCGAGAAGTACAGCATAAAAAAGGGTGTCTTTCTCACCTTTGAACCTCACAATGAAGAATTGATCAAGTTTTGCAGCAGCAGTGATCGATTCATTGGATTTACCAGTGTTGATCCCAGAGAAGAGGATGCTCCCGGACTAATAGAGGAAGACATTAATGCAGGATTGAAAGGGCTAAAATTGTATCCTGTGAATCGTGGTTTCTGCGTCTCTGATGAAAGGTGCTATCCCGTCTATGAGATGGTGAAAAAGCTCAGAATACCCATTACCATCCATTTTGGCGTGTCTATCGGGTATTTTTCCGATCTGCGGTATGGAAACCCTATTGATCTCCATCCAGTAGCCAGGGACTTTCCGGATGTACCCTTCATTCTGGCTCATTTTGGATGCGGGTTCCTGAGAGAAGCCTTGTTCCTGAGTTACCAATGCCAGAATGTCTTTTTTGATACCTCAAGTTCCAACAGATGGATAGACTACTTACCATATGAAATAGATTTGGAGGGAGTATTCAAAAAATGCCTGAAAGTCCTGGGTGCAGATAGACTGATCTTTGGGACAGATTCCAATTTCTTTCCTCGAGGATATCGTCATACCATCTTGGAGGAACAGATGGCTATCCTGAATGCTCTGAAAGTGAAAGAAGAGGACATTTCCAAAATTTTTGGAGGGAATATGACCGGATTGTTGGATTCAGGGCTGGAATAATGACTGCACTATGCATCGATGAGGCTGAGTTTCCTGAACGAGTCAGAGGTTACTGTGCAGTACCAATCAAAGCGTATTCATTGAAGAGTGAGAATTTTCGTATCAAAGTCATGACAAAAAAAGGAGGAAAGAAGAAAAAAAGGAGGAAAGAAGAAAAAAAGGAGGAAAGAAGAAATGAGAAGAATTATTCGATCTGCATATTCTGTGATTCTGCAACTTCTCTCTTGGGCAGAGTGACCTCAAGAACACCATTCTTGAAGGTGGCCTTGGCTTCCTCAGATTTTACAGCAGCAGGGAGCGGAACACTCTGGTAGAAGCCTGCATACATTCTGCCATATGCTGCATAGCCTTCCTTCTTCTCTGAGGTTTCTTTTCTTGTCTGTGCTTTTATTTCCAATCTCTCAGAGGTCACATTCAATTCAATGTCTTCTTTTTCCATTCCTGGCAGTTCTGCAGTGACAACGACATCGCTGTCAGTTTCCTGAACATCTACCACAGCCTTTCTGTAGGGCATCTCAGCAGATTCTGCTTCCTGTACTGTTCTGCCCGGTCCTAACTGGTAAGGGGATAAGAAGAATCTAAACATTCTGTTCATTTCTTCCTGCATTCTCTCCATTTCATCGAAGATATCCGATACCATATCATCACCTCTTGGTTACCTTTACTAAATGTTAAGTTAACTTCAAGTATATAAATCTTTCGGTTACAGGAGTTGTCAAGGCATGCCAGGGGCGATTGAGAACTGTGAACTGTTAGTGATTTGATGATAAAATCAGCAAGCATACGTCAAGAATCAAAAACCTTATTAGCAGAACCGAGGAGACATCACATGTGAAAGGAGATACTAATGAATGAAGAATTACATTTTCACTTCGTGTGTTCGCGAGATGAAGCACAGAATATAGTGGATCAGCACAGCAGGTACTGGGTTTCCAACTGTGGATGCCGCGAGAATGGGCCAGGATGCAGCCGTTCTCGTATGGATGTGTGTCTTTTCTTTGATACAGAGATGGGTGGTACTGGCTCAGGCTTTAGAGAAGTTGATAGGGAATTCGTGGAGGGCATCCTCAAAGAGGCAGAAAGCAGCCACCTGGTCACCCGACCATTTCGGTATGAGGATGACAAAGCCCGCATCCAGGGCATCTGCTTCTGCTGTGACGACTGTTGTTACTACTTCAGGGAATCATCTGAACCCTGTGACAGAGGTATACTCATCGAGAATACAGATATGGGTGTTTGTACACACTGTGGTGCCTGCGTAGAAGTCTGCTACTTTGGTGCCCGCACAATAGTAAAGGATAGATTTGAAGTCATCCGGACCAATTGCTACGGATGCGGCCTTTGCCTCGATGTGTGCCCCGTGAGCTGTATACGCATGGAGAAGCGCTAACAGGATGCTCATCCAATTACTATGCACGCCTGATCTTTCATCGTGAATAGAATCAGCGTTAATTCTCGGCAGAATCTCTGGATACAACTTCCAACGGTATCCCTGCAACAGTTTTTTTCTGAACTGTTTGATGGAATGGGTATGACAGATTTTCTGTGTTTCCTAGAGAAATCTTTAAGAATAATGAAAACGCATGAATAGGTAGATATCATGAGAAGAGGTGCATCAACTTGAAAATCTCTATCACTGATCACATCAATGAAATGACAGGGTCAGAACCTGAGTATGAAAAGTTTGACTGTTTAGGTTTTCTGGCAGCGAAGGATCTCACTCCTACGAGTATAGAGGAATCTATGCGCAAGCTACTGCGCTACAACTCGAGAATGAAAACGAAGATGGAATCAAAAGGAATTCACTTCGAGGAAGATAATGGAGATATCGTTGGATCACTTGATCATAAGAAGAGAATTTGGATTACTAGAGTCTTTGATTCTTTCTATATGGCAGTTCTTGCAGGGCTACCCAGAAATGAAAGCGAGAATATCCGGAGAATGCTTCTCCACATTCCCTGGATTGTACCTTCATGGTTGAGGCCTGAGCACTTGGATATGCTGTATCACAGATCACTTGTTGGAGAATTTGATAGGATAACTGTTCAGAAAGAGTTCGATCCATATTTCTTGCGCAGGAGATACTCCGATGTTCCTGCAAGACTGGATACGAAAAAAGAATTGTTCATCGAGGGAAAGGTAGAAGTAAGGGTCAGAGCCCCCAAGATTACTGTTGATAGATGGATAGGGTTTTCAGAGCTCATTCGAAAGGAGATTGGTGAGACTGTGGAAGCCAAGACTGTGATCCACCTGTCCAATCCGGGCAATTCAAAAGTAACTGTCGATGAAGACACGCACATAATTCACGAACGAGGAGAACCATTGGCTACAGAGAAATTCGTGTCTGACATATTCGATGTTCTCAAAAGCGACATGGGAAAATATGACATCCATATTCCAGAAAGAGAATACACCTGCAGAGAAGACGGTTCACTGGATTTGGAAGGATACATCCCTGCAAGAGAGGTAGCATTCTTCTTCGATGGGGTCCCTGAGAAATACTCCCGTGAAGAACTCTGGATAAAACTTAGAAACCTTCTCACATATGGCGATGAGAAACTACCTTACTCTCCGCACGGGCTCTTATTGGAAACTAAGAACCTGGAATTCCGGACCCATTCATTTCTTCCTGTAGATCGCTCAGA
>CAZFAR010000206.1:0-5063 GCA_964516825.1 uncultured Thermococci archaeon | reverse complement strand
CAATCCTGTGGACAAAAAACCAAGAAAGTCTATTCAATTTTCAAGTTCAAGAACAGAAAAGGGTTTCTTATGCATTCCTGGAAGTGTATGAGGTTGGAATGTTACACGTGTAACATCTTTGAATTTAACATATTCTGGATCAAGAAGGGTATGATCCCAATCCACAGATCAGGTTAGGGCATTGGATAGAAAATGGAAGGTCATCTGAACCTTTCTTCTGTTAAGAGCTGTTCCATTTCTATTCTTATCCTTTTTTTTCATTTATCAATCCATATCAATATCCTATTGAAAAGAGCCTTATGTCTGGTGGTTCATATGGATAGAAGGGATTTGATCCATCATCTGGAGTCTCTGGCAGTCGTCGTTCTTTTTGCCAGCATCCTCTATATAGATATCACGAGAGAAATCCCAGTAAAGGTGGACGTAGATGTTGATGCCAGTCCTGTACAGGAAGCAGGAACGCAGCTCATTTCCGAGGTAGACAGACTCAGTTCACTGCAGGAGCTCTATCAGTTGAATCTTAATGATTTGAGGTCTCTTTCAACCTGCGGGGCGCTTGATCGATTGTCTTCTGAAACAGCAATTGTCGGGCGGGTTTTCTACATTGGCGGTGAACCATTCTACTATTACGTTTCCCTGAAAGAGTACAAGGAAGCTGACTTCAATGCTTTGGTCAATTGTGCATCAGAGATTGACAAGACATATATTCGCCCCTTGACTCCAGATATTGAATTTCTTGCTCGTCAATTCGTTCAGAGATATCCTGACAAGACTGAGAGAGCGCTGGCAATTCTCACTCTCATTCAGAATATCGGATACGATTCGAATGAAGCCATCAAGGTCAAGCATCCTACAGTGACTCTGATGCAAGGAGGAACCTGCATAGATCTGGCTATTGCATGCGGGGCCCTTTTGAGAGCTGCAGATATTCGCTGCGCCTTGCTGATTTTTAGATGCCAGCTTCATGCTGCAGTCGGCATTGCTGATATCGACTTTGGGAAACTATGCAGAGAAATTGGTGAAAAGTCTGTTATTGATTTCGAGGGCACTGAATATCTTATCTGTGAGACAACTTCATTGCGTCATCCTGCAGGAGACTCTCTCTCAGGTAATCTTGGCGCCGTTGATAGTGATACTGTGACTCTGGTTATTCCTTATGAATTTCCCTAGATTTTCATTTCAGTTCTTTTCTCTTTTTTCTTTCTATTTTAGGATTTGTTACTACCCCATGAATTCTGCAACGAACTTTTGTCAACACATAGGCATCTCGAAAACAATGCAATTCCAAGTTACAAATATTAAGAGAAATCTACTTATGATCATCACAATATCCTCTCATGACATCTTCCATACATCTTCAAAATGCTTCAAGACAATGATACCGCGCATGTGCTTTAATACATCCACATTCTGTATGTCTGCATCACGAATTTTGAGCTCCAAAATACTCCATCCAGAAGCTTTGTGACAACTTCTCCAGGTTTCTAATCCACAGGGAAAATGTACACTGGTGCGTCCACCTTCATGCATGGGCAGCCGAACTGGTGATTGGCAAATCTGCAATCCTGTGCGCTAGCTTTGCAGCCATACATGCAGCAGCAATTTCAGCCTCCCTGGAAATCCCAGGGCACAAATTGCACCCACCAGTCGAGTCGTTCTTTCGTGTTACACGTGTAACAATGAATATTGTACGTGTGAATAGATAGGTTATATATTACATTTTTCAAGATAAAGTGATAAAATGACACATATTCCTACCATAAGGTTTTTAAACACTTGCATGATTATGCACCCATGAGACAGAGAAAGATATTTGAATATGCTCCACAGGTGGATGCAATTGTTCTGGCAAATTCCAGGGAACCCTACATTGACATGAGTTTCTTATATGTTACTGGATTTGTTTCTGGCCTCTTTGAAGGTTGTATAGCTGTTGTGTATCCCGATCATCTTGAAGTCCTGTCCAGTGCTCTGGAGGAGGAGAGTGCCAGAAAAGGCGGGCACGAAATTTCAGTTTTTAAGACCAAAGAGGAAGGAGAAAAAATCCTCAAGGAGAAGTTGAAGGGTCTTTCAAAGATTGGTATCAATGCAGATGAACTGACCCATGCTTCCTATCTCAAGCTGGAGAAAGCGAGTCAGGCAGAATTCGTCGATGTTAGCCAGGCCATCCAGAAAGCCAGACTTATCAAAGATGTAGACGAAATTCAGCGGATAAAGAAAGCATGTAACATAATCTCAGAGGTAGCAGATGACGTTCCCGACCTGGTAAGAGAGGGAATGAGTGAGCTGGAACTCTCTGCTGAGTTGAATTACCTCATGCAGAAGAAAGGAGCCTCTCGACCTGCTTTTCGCACTGTAGTCTGTTTCGGGAAGAATGCATCAGAACCCCACCACTCCAGCGGCGGGACGAAGTTAAGAAGAGGAGATTTCGTCCTGTTGGACATGGGAGCCGAGTACGAACGGTATGTTTCTGACATTACGAGAACCTACGTTTTTGGAGAAGCCTCTCCTGAACAAGAGAAGATGTATGAGACTGTTCTTGAATCCCAGAAGATAGCTCTTGACATGCTAAGAGATGGAATTGAGGCACGTCCTGTCCATTCTAGTGTCAAGGAATTTCTAGATTCCCGCTACAAAGGCAGGTTCATACACGGGTTGGGCCACTCTATTGGACTCACAGTGCATGATGGAGGACGGATGGCTATTGATTCAGATCTTGTATTGAAGAAAGGCATGGTGTTCACAGTGGAACCTGGAATATATATTCCGGATTACGGCGGCGTTAGAATCGAAGATAATGTAGTGATCAAGAAGGAAGGTGTAGAAGTTCTGACCAGTGCTAAGAAAGAATTCCAGGTTATTTGAGCCAATTCAGTTCAATCTAATTCTTTATTCTTGTTCTTTCAGTGATCTTCTCTATCTGAAAAGGTCCTTTTCTCGAGCCCGCAGCAGCTCTTTAGCAGTCCCCTCTCCTCGCAAGTAGCGGGCACCTCGTATGATCACAATGGGTATTCCTTCATTGGATTGTCCCTGCAGAATAGAAGCTGCAGAAGCCAGTTCGTCAGCAACTGCAATAGGAGAGGATTCCAGTACATATCCGTATAAATCAGACTCACCTGCCCTCACCCAGATTGGTATTAACCCTGATAATCCAACAGCAGTCCCTACAGCTCCTGCTCGCAACGCCCTCCCCTGGGTATCATTAATGATGATTGCCACATCTTTTCCTGTTTCTTTCAAAATCATCTTTCGAATTTCCAAAGCAGTCTCATCAGGATTTTCAGGCAATAGGGCTACATGATCAAGATCTCCTGATACATTGGAGTGATCAATTCCGCAGCTCGCACATACAATTCCATGTCTTGTTTCTGCAATGATGGGTCCTTTTCCTATTCGAACGATTTCTACTGCCTCTCTTAAGATTAACTCACAAAGGCGAGGATCCTTCCCTGTTTCTTGAGATAATTCAAAAGCTCTGGGAGATGGCTGGATCTTTCGTAAATCGACTACATTTCCTTCTGCTTTTGAAACAATAGTCTGACAGATAACAACAACATCTGAATCTTCGAGAGAGATACCATTTTTTCTGAGGCAATTCAGCAGGATCTGGCCTATATCATCTCCCTTTTTGATGAGAGGGATGCCGTGAACTGGTATAATTTCTATTTTTCGAGAAGTATTCATAGTATAGCGTTTGAACGATTCTCTTTTAAAGATTGCGACTTCAATCCTGCGCCACTTTTCGAGTACAGCAACCTACTTGGGTCGCTAATTATCTCTTTATCTACAATTCACAGAGACTAAAACAAATGGGCTGAAATGTTACACGTGTAACAAACGAATTCCGAACAAGCGGGCAACTCTCTTTTCCGAAAGATTTATAAAGGAGTACTCTTCTTAAAGATTGCTGGTTCTGCAATTTCTACGAACTGGGTTTTGGTGGTTTCCTATGGATAGAAAAAAGGGAACTACAACAGTAGCACTTGTGTGCAAGAATGGTGTTGTCTTTGCTGCAGATAAACAAGCATCTGCAGGTAGCGCTGTTGCGTCCAGGACAACACGCAAGATATTTCAGATCGACAACAACATGGCAGTCACTGTAGCAGGTAGCCTGGGTGATGTACAGAATCTTGTCAGTCTGTTGAAGGCAGAGATCGCATTGAGGAAAATGGAAGAGAAGCATTTGACTGCCCGTGGAATAGCTTCTCTTGCGTCTCGAATACTCCATGGGAACCGGATTTTCCCTTACATTGCCTGGTTGATACTGGGAGGATACGATGAAGCACCTCATGCCTTTTCAATCGATCCCTTTGGAGGTGTAAACGAAGATGTATACATTGCGAGTGGATCTGGCATGCAGATAGTTCATGGAATTCTGGAAGATCAGTTCACAGAAGGGTTAGATCTCGAAGAAGGGATTGATCTGGTAGTACGAGCGATTCGTGCTTCCCAGGAACGAGATATCGCTACTGGAGGAGGAATTGCAGTCTCTGTGGTCACACCAGCAGGATACAGAGAATTTTCAGAAAAAGAGATTCAGAAGAGACTATCAAGATTGTAAAGGTGATTCTTTGACTTCAGAAGAAGTATTACAGAGCATTAGAGAAGTTGTGAATGAAACTATTCCTATCGGGGCAGTAGTGGCGAATATTGAGTTTGAAGGCCCCGATGTGGTAATCTACTCCCGCAACCCTGGAATGCTTATCGATGACAGTGAGCTGATAAGGAATATGGCCAGGACCCTGCGAAAACGCATTGTGATCAGGCCTGATCCTTCAGTCCTGACTGGGGAAGAGAAGGCTATTGAGGGAATACACTCTGCTGTGCCCGAAGAAGCAGAAATTACGAACATCAGCTTCGACCACAACTCCTATGAGGTTATCATCGAGGCAAGAAAACCTGGACTGGTCATCGGGAAATCAGGGGCCACTCTCAGAGATATTGCAAAGAAGGTGAGGTGGGCACCCAGAGTCGTTAGAACCCCACCCATCGAGTCGAGCACAGTGCGGGGGATTAGAGAGACATTAGAGAGGGAGACTGAAGATAGAAAGGAAATTCTGAGG
>CAZFAR010000205.1:0-5074 GCA_964516825.1 uncultured Thermococci archaeon | reverse complement strand
GAAGAGCTTTTCTCAGATCGATAAAGGCGATGAAGGCGGACTACATATACGTGACAGATATCAATGAAGCGGTTTGTACATCTTCTAAGAAAGAGAGAGTGATGGAAAAATTAGGGGTTGAAAAAGGCAAGATCATTGTTGTAGTAAGAGAAATAGAAGGTTGGTACCTCGCTGGGGTTAAGCCAGAAAATGCGAAAAAACTGGGCATTTCAAATGTTGAAAATACAGACAGTATTACAAAAGAAGATTTCAATAGATTGCTGTCTGAAGGGGGTCCCGAACGTTATTCATGGAAAGAATTCTCTGTGATTACAGCATTGAAACTGCAAGGGAAAAGAATAAATCTCTGAAGTATCTTCTAGAAAAGTACGGATTCTTGTAATACTATCCGGGATGTTCAATTCTTATTCTTGTTACACGTGTAACATCTGGATAACCTTTTATAGCAACTACACAAGAGAAATCATGAGTGACATTACTGTCAAGGTTAATGGGAAACGCCTGGAGCTAAATCCTTTTGCCAGGAGCATAGTGGAATCTACTATCAAGGGACTGCTATCCTCCTTGAGAGGATATGAAGAAGGTGAAATTGAAATTAAAATAAAAAATGGTGGGGACACGGAGATTTGAACTCCGATCCACAGGTTTCCTCATGCTCCAAAAACTCGTCATTGGCATACGCCTCAGCAAACCTGTGCTTTTGGATTTCTGGAGCCTGCGATGATGGCCTGGTTACACCATGTCCCCTGCTGTGTGATGCAAATCCCCTTTTATAAATCTTTCTACTCCACCAGCATCACTCTGATGTAACACAATTTCTCACAGCTCTTGTAGTTCTGAGATCCACACTCAAAGTTCAGAGGCCTGCAATGAGTTCTGGATTTCTGGTCAAACCTTATATGTTTCTGAGAAAGATCTAATCCATGGTTCAGAAAGTTCCTACAGAAATTGACTGGGATAAATGGTATGATTTCTTAGGTGAGGTCGGTATGCCAACGCTTCATGTGGGCGGGGTGACAGCAACAAAAAGACTGTTACAAATGTGTGACATACGTGAGGGCAGCCGAACTTTGGTTGTGGGCTGCGGGACTGGATATACTGCCTGTGAAATCGCAGAAGTGTATAGCTCATCTGTCTACGGAATTGATATTTCCAAAAAAATGATTGCGAAAGCACGAGAGAGAGCACGCAAGAAAAAGCTCAACATTGAGTTCTGGGTTGCAGACGTCTTTCACTTACCTTTCGATGATAATACTTTTGACACTGTCATCATGGAGTCAGTGTTGAACTTACTACCACACGGAAAGCGTAATGCACTGTGTGAGATCGTAAGAGTCATGAAACCTGGAGGACGAATAGGGGTTAATGAGGATTTTGCACTCCCGGAAACGCCTCCTGAGCTGCTAACTCGTGTCACTGCATTGACGCCTGTACCAGCACTGCCAACTCCCCAGGATTTGAGGCAATTGTTTGAAGAGGCAGGACTGCACGTGATCCAAATGGTTGAAACTTCTACAAAGGGAGCCATCACTTTGATGGAACTTGCGAATACTGTTAGAGTGACAGGGCTCTTCAATTTTTTGTTTTTCTCATGGAGGATGATCACGGATTCAAATCTTCGAAGGATTGGCAGAGCCTACAGGGAGGGCTCCACTATCATGGTCAGGGACAGGGACACCAGGGATTTTTTCGGCTATGCTTTGATCGTTGGACAGAAGCCTGAATAGTTTTACGGAACATCATCCGAAAAGTTCAGAGAGGCTCTCCTGTTTGCATGACTGTTCCCTTTTCTTGGAAAATTCTTGATAAGGATTCTGCTGCAACAGAAACATTTATTAGCCAGGCCATGCAAGAGACCTTATGAATCGTATCCTTGTCACTGCTCTCGTGAGTTTGATTCTATTCAGCTGCTGCGTAAATCAGACATACACATATACATCTGAAGGAGTTTTCCCAAATACCCGCTGGACATACATGGAACTACCTGAACTCACGAATGAGGAGCGAATTGAACTCGCTCTCGAAGCACAAAGAGAGGGAGAAGCATATTATGAAAGAGCTATCAAAGAAGCAGAGGAACTCTCTGAAGCTTTGGAAGATTACATTTATCAATGGCTGGATGGCAAAGCAGATGCTGAACTTCCTGAAGGATTGCTCCCCCCTTACATTGATAGTGCAAAGACACACAACTGGAAACTGGTCAATCCCGATGAGGTCACACCAGAAGAACAGTGGTTTGCACTGACCATGTATGATCCCACAAAGGAACTTCACCAGCATTCACCAGATCCGCATGTCACCTATTTGAAACTCATTTTTACTGCTCCTTTTGGCTCAAAACTATTGATAGAGGGTGATTTTCCCTATTGCAGATTCATGGATTATCAGATCCTGGAACCCTTCGACCCAAGACATCCAGTAACGGGCAACATGGGGGTCTGCGAAGTCCCTCTGGTGGACGTGGATATTGAACCAGATGAGGGCAATGTGAATCCCTTTCGCGTGGGTGGCGATCGAACTGCTAAGAATCGGCACTATCACATCACTTTTGAATTGAAAATAGGGAATGCAGCAGAGCTGAATGAAGTAATGGATCCACCTTTTTATCGTGCACCTGGCAATACCCGTACTGGCAGCCCATTTGGATTTTCTGGACCCTGGGGTGGCAGTGTACTGGTACCCTCTGTAGTGTGGCTCCGCATCTACGCACCAGACAAGGATAAAGAGCCTTATGGTGGAGTGAGATGGCCTAAAGCTACCCTGCAGCTATCTACAGGGGAAAAGTACTGGTTGGTATGTGACAAGTCCAAGGCAGTACAGGACCAGACAGCCACTGTTCCTGATAGACCTGTCCCTCCACAGGAGCCCTATCCTGTTCAGGGACCGACCCTGGGATGGTTCAAGATGTTCGGGATCGATCTTGTCATGATGGAGGGGAATGGGTACGTCAATTCACAGCCGTGGGGGCCGAGAGATGTTTTCACAGCAAAGAAAGAGATCCGTGATATCTACAGACTCTTGTGGAATCGCGGAGCAGATGCAGATCCTCCTGGGAATTTTGAGTGCGGTGCAACGTGCTGCAATTACATATCATATCTGGTGCGTCCCATGGCCTTGGGCAAGAATAAGGTGATTGTTATCACTGGCAGACTACCCGTATTCCCACGGACCCGTGATGGTGAACCTGTAATGGAAAAGGGTGAGGTCCGTTACTTTTCAGTGACCCATCAGCAAGGAAGTGGAGGACTGGGCAAGAGCATTTATACTGCTGTTCCTCATGGAAGCCTCATGGACGACGAAATCACAGTCAACAGCAACAATGAATACATAATCGTGTACAGTTACGAGAATGAAAGACCGAGAAATGCTCGAAAAGAGAATGGGGTGACCTGGCAGGAATGGGGACCCTCTTCACGCCAGGGATTCGTTATCCGCTGGATGAGTATCATTCCTGACTGGTATCTTCCGGAGTATGCACCTGACCAAATAAATATTCCGTGGATTACAGGTGCGTGGTCGCAGGATGAATATGATAAAACCCTTGTGGGTGAGAATCATCCAGGAGTCATGGGACCTTACCATCCTGTCATACACTACATGACCAAAGAGGAGTTTGAAGCGTTAGGAGATAACGTTATAATGCCTGAAGATCTGCCTGAATGGACTGAATCTCCACAGAAAGGGTCATTTGTGATGCTCCCATTGGGTTTCTTGCTGGTTCTATTT
This sequence comes from uncultured Thermococci archaeon, assembly GCA_964516825.1. Taxonomy (GTDB): domain Archaea; phylum Methanobacteriota_B; class Thermococci; order Methanofastidiosales; family SZ-28-30; genus SZ-28-30. The sequence continues at coordinate 1,348 of CAZFAR010000205.1, read as the reverse complement.
TTCTGCACTCGTACAGAGAAAATACATTTCAGTAGGAGAAGGAAGTGAGATCAATCCTCCAGAGAGATTATCCTGCGAAGACAAATATCAGTGTGGCTTCAGGTATTTTTCCTTACCTCCCACAAGGCTTATAGGGAGTTGAATTAATATTATATTGTGAGAATAAGATGAAAAAGAGTCTGTCAGTAAAATATGAGGAATACCAAACCCTGCAAGGCAGAAAGCAGTTACTGGTGCAGCAGGTTGGTGATGGATCAATCATAAAAAGGTTTGATAGAACACCACTGCCGCATCACCTGCAGGATGTTGTATGTCCCCACTTTTTGGAACTGAAGTGGGCCTATGGATGCCCATACCGATGCTCCTGGTGTTATCTGCAAGGTACCTTACGACTCCTGCCAACAAGAACAAAACCAGTGGTAAAAGACTATGGGAAAATTGAACATCATTTGGAAGCATTTTTCGATGAGACAGTGAATAATGGCTATACTCCGGAGCTACTCAACAGTGGGGAGATTGCAGACTCGTTGATGTGGGAAAGTAATGGATTGCCATTCTCAAGATTTGTGGTATCAGTTTTTGACACTCAGAAGAAACATGAAATACTGTTTCTATCGAAATCTGACAGAATAGAAAATATTATTCAGTTAGAAAGTGATCGATTGATACCGAGTTTCACCTTGAACGCCTATGCTGTCGCCTCTCAATGGGAGCATGGAGCACCTGCTGTTAAGAGGAGAATTGAAGCTGCACGGAGTCTTTCTGAGGTAGGGTATCCGGTCAGGATCAGGATAGACCCTCTGGTCCCCTTGAGAGACTGGAAGAAGGAGTACATGAAGTTAGCTGACGACATTTTCTCTCAATTCGAACCTGAAAGAATAACTCTGGGCTCTCTAAGAGGCTTAATAAGTACAATAAACAACGCGCATGACAGAACATGGGTTAGATACTTGTCAGAATATTCTAACTGGGGTAAGAGGACCGATTTCAGAACACGGTACATGATGTATTCAGCAATCATGAACTATCTGGAAGAGAACTTCAGATATGGCAAGATTGCGCTCTGCAAAGAAACGAGGGAAATGTGGGAGGCTTTGTCAATGGACTACACAAAGCTGAGATGTAATTGTACATGGTGAGGGACATTCATGCCAGAAGAAGGAAGGAGAAAAACTGATGAAGACTTTTTTGATGAATCTATAGAGTTCTTTATCCGGATGAGACAAGAAAATTGAATTGAGGTCTTTGCATTATCTCATCTTGTTACACGTGTAACACTACCTCGTTGCACTAGAACCTACATCTTTATAAACTGTGATCAAATAGTGCATTGACTAGGCCGGGAGAG
>CAZFAR010000204.1:0-5074 GCA_964516825.1 uncultured Thermococci archaeon | reverse complement strand
CTACCTCCCCGAGTATTGGATGCACATTGAAGCACCAGCCAATGCTACACTTGAAAATTTAGATGATTTTCTCAGGGAAATCTGGGTAGAGTGTTGCGGACATTTGAGTGCTTTCACCATTGATAAGGTCAGGTATGAGCAAGATACTGGTGGTGTGGATGCTATGTGGCCCGCCATATTTGGCAGAGGGGCACCGACAAAGAAAATGAACCACCGCTTGGAATCCGTTCTGCGCACTGGTCTCAAGTTCAGTTATGAATATGATTTTGGAACCACTACACATTTGATGCTGAGAGTCCTCTCAGAACGCGATGGGGTAGTAAAGGGCAAGTCAATTCGGATTTTGGCTAGGAATGTCCCTCCCGCGAAAGCCTGCGAGGTCTGTGGGAAACCTGCTACGCAAGTGTGTACTCAGTGTATATATGAAGATGAAGGATGGGTTTGCGACAAGTGTGCTCCCAAACATGAGTGCGGCGAAGATATGCTCCTGCCAGTGGTTAATTCTCCACGAGTTGGAATGTGTGGATATACAGGATAGGAACATGGGGTTGAACTCGTGAGACAATAATGAGTGTATTTGAGACTCGCAGGCTTAGAAAGGAGAATGTCCTAGAAACAGGTTTGAAATTCATGAAGAATCAGCTCGGATAGAAAGTCACTTCAAGAAACTGAACATTTACGTTTTTCAATGGAAAATGAGTCACATAAAAGGAGGGAAGCATGCTAATGAAATGTCCATACTGTAGCAAACCAATGAAAACTCCAAGAAAAGGAATGGAAAGAGTCATGCAACACTGCGATGGAGGGCTTTTTAGAAAACATGATAGAATTGTGTATGGAGTTCCACATGATATCTTTCTGACCTTAAGTAAGAATATAGCTCAAGAGCTTGGTAGTAGGGGATACGAAGTTCACTTCAAGTCTGAGTTGAAGGAGTTTGAAATTATCGCAAACAAGGAGAAAAAAGAATAAAAAAGGTAAAAAAAGACCAGAAAGAAGGAGGATCAGAGAATGAATATACTATATGGTATGTTTAGTCGAAAGGAGAAAGTTCATGTTGATGATATTGACAATAGACTCTGCATGCTTCTTGAGAGTCATCTGGAACGTGTCAAAGGTGCGTTTAAGGGTGCCCCCCTGGAGGATCAATCAATGCTCATTTCTGTAACCATCGTTCTCGTAACTCTCTTCCTCGCTATTGCCTTTCTTAACCATAGAAAAAATGCTCTCCAAAATGATATGTCAAATGCAATTCATGATTCTAAAATGTTACACGTGTAACATGGATGATCAGTCAAACTCAAGGATACTATGCCAGAGAATTCAAGACTGACAGCAAACAATACGTATCAAAAGAAAACCTTATATTGGACTGCTCCTCTGATAATGCATGGAAGAGAAGATGATCTACAATATCGAAGACTTCATCCAAAAAGCCAGGGAACGCGGACCTTTTCAGGAAGAACTTTATGATGAAACCGTGTTCAGAAACTATCAGAAGTTCTCCAACCTGGAAGAATATACAGATTACTACCAGCAGATAAAGGTGTGCAAGGCGATCTTGAATGATATCAGAAATCAATCTTTTTTTGTCTCAAGAATGGAAAGATACTGTCAGGGAATTGCTGAACTACCGATTGAAGACATAATGAAGATCAGATACAATCCTGAAGACGAAGCCTACATAATCTATGCAGATGGAAAGCAGTACGAGATCTATGAAGATGACGTCCGATTCATCTACCCTTCCATTACAGATATTCCTGATTCCTCCGAATATGAAGTGGTAATAGAAGATTCCTCAGTCTACGTGTACAATAAATACACTGCTGACCCACCTTTCAGAGTCTTTGGATTTGCCGAAGCTGAAGGGTAAGTACAACATCTTGTAACAAAGTATTCACAGATTTGGGATGAATTCTGAAAATATCAGCTTCAAGAGGAATCATTAGTGCAAGACTGCAAGACCTCTCTCGCAAAAGATGCAGGGCTCAGGGCAGTTTTTCAACAGTAGAGAAATACAGCGAATATAGAAGGCCTGTGAACTGCTTCATGTCCTCCAGGAGAACTTCTGCTGCCACAGGATCAGGTCCTAGCCTTTTCACTTTCCGGGACAATTCTCTTGCTTTTTCAGAAAGGCCTTCAAGCATGTAGATTCTCTCTTTTTTCTCCAAATGCTTTACCAGTCTAAAACATGTCTCAAAAAAATAGGCCAATCGCTCTGGATCATAGATTTTCTCCCCAATTTTCCAGTGATAGTTTTCGAGACCAAAGGCAGCAAGTCTCCCGTTGGACACCCAGCGCTTCAATTCTTTAGTCTTCTGTCTCTTCTCAGCGCCTGAAACAAGGATTCCCACAGTCTCAAAAGCATACGCATTTGGCTTTATCTCCTGGAGCATATCTATCAATTTTCTGTTTGCTTCAGGAAAATAGGGGTGCTCGAAGTGCGGACCGAAAAGAAAGAGCTGACCTCTCCCAATTTTCTTGTGGATGAGAGCTGATTTCTGCAAAAGAGCTTTCTCTGCCTCCTTTCTCTCACACAGAAACAAGGTCTTTTCAGTAAACTCCTTGTAAACAGCCCGTGATTGAGCGTCTGCAGAAATCATCCCCGGTCCCCCGTACAATGGTGTTCGTAAAATGTTGTTCCCGTACTGCAGAATTACCTCTTCCCGAACAGGATGGAACACGTACCCCTCCCTGTATGGGACCGTATACTTGTGAGGCATTCTCAGATTTGGAGGAGGAATAACAGAGAAATTTGAAATTCTCCCTTCAACCATGTTCAGCCAGGGATAGGGATTATCATGGAATTTTAAAGCAAAGTAGCTTCCCGCACAGATACCAACGTAGGTGCCGCCCTCTTCTATGAATCTTCTCATACAGGAGACTCCCTTCTCTTTGATATGAGAAAAAAGGGCAAAAGGGTCTCCTCCTGAAATGACGAGAAGATCTGCTCTCACCTTCGAGATGTCTGTGACAAACTGAATGTTTCTGAATCCAAACCGATCCAGTGTGTCTACCAGCCAGATCCATGAGTGGGAAGCTCCTCTGCCTATGTATACGGCTGTTTTCAGTTCTTTCATAGGCGGGAAACAATTTTTTCCAGACCCTCTTTCGTAATGTCTAAACCTGCACCCAAATTAATGGCATCGATGACTGCATCTTCACTGATTCCGAACTGGTCCAGAATTGGACAGATTCCAACAGTGTAGTACCAGGGTTCTCTGTCCTCTAATTTCTGGACAGGTTGCGGTCCTAGAGTTACCAAAGATCTGGGATCTTTTCCGTATTTGGGGTTGACTCCCAATTTGTAGCATTCCTTGAGTGTTTCTGCTGCCTTCTTTATGTCCAGTCCTTGAGATACGAGATCGCGAAGATGTCTCTCAAAGATAACTACTCCTTCCTCTCCGATTTGGACGGAATTCCGGCATGCGTAGGGACAGTTGAAACATGCATTGTACTTCTGAGTGATCTGGTCCAGTCCCTGAATTGGAGCACCAGTTCTAGTGATTTTGGATTTCAGACTGTTCAGCACTTCTTCTGCTTTTGAAACGAACTCTTCAGGCTCTGATATTTCCACCTCTCCCATGCCTCTCATGGCAACAGCTTTCACATTCTTTTCTCCCAGTACACTGGCCAGCGCGTTCCTGTCATCAGTTCCCCAGTAGTTGTTGATCAGTAATGCAGCTCCAGATTTCTTCTCTCCTCCTTCTCCAATGACCAATATTTGTATGCGATTCTCACCCAGTTCATCTCTCAAATGGTGGGTAGTTTCCCAGGTATCTTTTCCCCATGTCTCTGCGTTTTCAATGTCTGCAATTTCGTCATGCAGCCACAAATATACTGGTTCCTCAGCTTTTCCCTCTAAAATGACGAAACTGAACCCGGAAAGCTTTAATTCTGGACCTGCAAACCAGTTGAATGCAGAGTGGCAGATTTCACCATTTCTTTTGGCAGTGACCACTCCAACAGCTGAGCCCGGGAATAAGGTTCCTGTCAGAATGCCAGTTCCCAGTACGACAGATCCTGGGTGCTCTGCGAGCAAGGCGGCATTGGCTGCAGCACCACCAATATTCTCCTGGATGAACTCCTCTTCTATGTCCACTTCTTCTACTTCGCCTTTCTTCAAATCTACAACTGCGATCAAATCTGTGTAAAGCTCCATAGGTTACACCTCCTTGAGACAGCCAGTAGGACAGAACCGGACGCAGTATGCATCAGTGCAGTCATCACAGGGTTCTCTCAGGAGAATAGGTTTTCCTCCTCCTGTGTCGCCGGATTTGCCTTCTTTCATGACTTCAACACCCTCTGGTCTTCCCAGAAGGACATCTTCCTTTCTTTTCAACACTACACCGTAATAGCCTTTCACTTCTTCTCTGTGGAGTATGATGCTGGATCGCATGGTAGTAAATACTTCTTCTTCTCTGTAGAAGCTGCAGGCCATCTCACAGGCACCGCATCCTGTACAGAGTTTTGGATGGATTTCAATCATTGTAAGCACCTCATAGAGAAATATGTAGATGAATAAAAAGGTTTTCCATTTTTTTGGTTGCACCGTACACACGTAAGAAAGGTTTTGACCTCAGGAGAATACTTATCCTGCAAATTGCTTTTTGTCAGTTGTGAGAAGCAAAGTGCTTCATTGATTTGTTACACGTGTAACACAATCGGTACAATCAACTGAATGCCTCTATTCACAGTCAGGGATTCTTTACCCATTATAAGAATAGGGTAGAGTAATCATAATGGCCCATTCAAGCCACCTTAGAAAGATTTATAAACTCCTATGTTCCTACTAAACCTACCCGGCGTAGTTCAACCTGGCAGAACGGTGGACTGTAGATCCACATGTTGGTGGTTCAAATCCGCCCGCCGGGACTGCAATTGCTGTCTTAAACCTTTATTCTCTCGTTTTCGAAAAGTCGAAAAAGGTCTTCCAAACAAGAAGAGAAGTCCTTGGGAAATCTCAAAATTCTGTTACACGTGTATCATTACCAAACGAGTCCTTCTGATGAAGCAGAAGTTAATAAGTCTCAAGAAGAATCAGAGGTACAACACTATGCTGTTGCAAATA
>CAZFAR010000203.1:0-5079 GCA_964516825.1 uncultured Thermococci archaeon | reverse complement strand
AGTGAAGAATGAGTTGAAAAAAGAATTTGTCTACACGAAAACAGGAACTTACCACGTTCTATTGAGAGTGACTGATGATAAACTGGTAAGCTCGGTCTCTTCAGTGACAATACAGGTTTACTCTGATACTCCATGGCTGGGCATTGTTCCCTGCAGTACTGAGTACGAGTACATGGCTCGATTCATACGATCCTGTTGGTAATCGTCTCTCACTGAATGAGTTGACCTACACCTACAATGCCGTGAATGAGTTGCTTTCCATCAGTGATGGTACCACCTTTGCTTATGATGAGAATGGGAATACTCTTAGAAAAAGTGATGGCACTGACACTTGGTCTTACAGCTATAACAAAAGAAATCAGTTAATTCAGGTAGATAAGAATCAGGAAATGATAGGTCAATATACTTATGATGGTAACGGCCGGAGAATTCAGAAAACTGAATGGATAGAATCTTTACAGGAATACCAGACCATAATCTATGTCTACTCTGGATTGAATGTAATCTATGAAAAGAATGTGGACACCGGCTATGAGGCTACCTATATTTATGGCCCAACAGGGAGAATAGCCAAGAGAGTCTCAGGGTTAGGGGATAGGGAATCGGGAAGGGTTAGGGAATCGGGAAGAGTTGCTACAGAAATACAATACAAACCCTTTGGAGAATCTTCAGGTGACCAGGAAGAACAGTTCCTGTACACTGGCAAAGAAAAAGACGTTACCGGGTTGTACTATTATGGTGCCCGTTATTATGATCCCGAAATCGGTCGATTCATCACAAGAGATCCCTTGGCTGGTGAAAAGATTATCCCACAATCGTTGAACCGCTATGTTTACTGTTCCAATAACCCTGTAAGATTCATTGACATTGCAGGATTAGTGACCTTCAGAATGTGTGACATCAATACGGGGATTTGTAGAAGAATCTTTGAAAGCGGAGCGGGTGGATGGTCAGCCTATGATGCAAATGGTAACAAGATCACTGACAATCAAGAGATAGAATCGCTCATGAATTCTGATGACCCGGCCAAGCAGGCGAAAGCTGTCTATCTCATGCTGCTGCACGTTCTTGAGTGATGTATATTCAATTTCCTGCCATGCAGAACGTCTCCTTCCAGAATAATTCTTGGAAGTTTCATTGTCACGGCTTTTTTTTCTGTACTACTTGTTTCCTCCATAATTTCCGATATCATATCAAATCAACCTCTTAGATAGACTTGGTGAAAGGATCACTTAATTCATCATACCGGTCTAATATATACGTTTGGACTATGTGAAATTGTGCAAACCTTGTCTGTACGCAGCATCGAGCTCTTGATGGGTTTCCTGACCTCTCGATTCAGTCCTGTCACATTCTGCTGCTGCCTGCAAGGTCAAATCAAAAAGAAATATAGAATTAAATGGAACTAGATTGCTTTTTCCACGATTTCCACGATATCTACCATCTTTATCTTGGAACCAATGGATTTTATGGCTGTGTCAATGTTCTGATAACAGAATGGACATGCTGATACAAGCGTATCCACTCCTGTGGATTCTGCTTCTCTTACCCTTTCTGCTGCTGATTCTGTAGCCCAATCCAGGAAAGCAGTCCTCACGCCCCCCCCAGCACCGCAGCACCATGATTCTACACCATGCCGTTTCATTTCCACCAACTCTACCCCAGGTATAGCATTCAGCACACGCCGGGGAGCGTCAATGACTTCACTGTGTTTACCAAGATGACAGGGATCATGGTAGGTGACTCTCATGTTGACATCAATCTTGAATTCTAATTTCCCCTCCTGGATCAGCCGATCGAGATATTGGACAGTGTGAAGTACTTCAGGATTCAGGTCAGCAATCTGAGGATAGTCCTGAGATACTGTCTTGTAGCATCCTGCACATGACGTGACAATAGTAGAAACTCCCAGCTCATTGAAAGCCTTGATATTGTCTTGTACTAATTCCATGGCAATGTCTCGTTCACCCATTCTGAGCAGTGTGGAGCAGCAGCATTTCTCGTTCTTTCCCTGGATTCCAAAGTTGATGCCAGCCTTACTGAGGATTCGTGCCGTGTTTACAGCCAGGTGTTTCATGTTGGGATCGTATGAAGCAGTACATCCAACGTAATAAAGGACAGTGTCACCCTTCTTGATTTCAGGAACCTCTACATCCAGTTTCTTTGCCCATTTCGCTCTTCCTGATCTTGGCTGCTGCCAGGGGTTATCATAGCTCTTGATAGAGGTTACGAGGGGCTTGTGGGCGGGAAGTGATCCCAGTCCTTTTTCAACCAATCTGGCTCTCATGGCTTCGTAGATCTCTACAGTAGGTATATCGTTCTCGCACTGGACCTTACAGTTGCCGCAGCAGGAGCACTTGTATAAAATGTCTGCTACATCGCTGTCAAGCTCCAATTTCCGCTCAAGATATGCTCTGATGATTTGTATTCTCCCAGATCCGTAGAAGGCTTCCCATTCGAATTTCTTACCTGCAGGACATCCTTCAGGAAATCCCTTGTCAGGCTCGTCAGTCCAGGTGGAATGGCAGAACTTGCAGTTAATGCACGTGTAAATGTAAGGCGCAAATTCCTCTAACTGCTTCATGGGTATTCCTCCAGGAAATTCATGTTCAGACTGCCCGGGTGCATGATGCCGTGAGGATCCAGGAGTTTCTTGAATTTCACCAGCATGTTATAGTAATCCTGAGCTCTCTCATACATCATGGGGGCATGCGTGAACTTCCGCGGTCTGTAGTTCAGCCATCCATGATCTAAAAAGATCTGAGCTGTCTTTCTGTCAAACTCATTTACTGCCTTCACTGATTCCTGGTCCTGCGCACTGTAGCACACAATTGGCATCCCGATGCAGTCTCTCCCATTCTTGATAGATGCTATCCAGTAGATAGGATCAAATCCAAACTTGGGCATCTGTTCTTCGCAGATGTGGCAGAATTCTGCTGTATCCTTCCAGGGTAAGTACCAGGTGATGAATAGGAAGCCTCCTCCCTTCTCTTTAGTCCTCTCGTAGGACGCATAGGGAATGGCAATCTTGTTGGGCTTCTTCAGTCGGGCAGCTTTTGCCCTGGGATGTATGGGTAAGATCTCAGACTTTGCACCTTTCGCTTTCCATTCATCCACAATTTCTTGAATAGTTTTTCTCTGTTCCTCTAATTCTGCTTCAGTTTTTGCCCAGATTTCAAGATTCATCATGTAGTTCGGTACATAGTATTTTTTGGCTCTCCATACAGTGATATCCAGTAATCCCTGTTTTTCAAGTTCTTCTTTCTGGCGCACACCAGGTACTAACCACCAGGGTCCTCCCTGAACCATTACACCGATCTCCTGTTTCAGGATATCCAGAGTGACGTCCTGCAGCTCTTCAGGAGTCTCAAATCCGAGCAAGATCAAGTCTATACAGGGCATGTGGGGAACGATCTGTGTAGCCAATTTGGTAACGACGCCCATAGTGCCCTGAGCTCCCAGGAAAAGACCGGTCATATCAGGCCCGATACCCCACCGGTAAAAGGGTTTGGCACCCGGAAGTGCCCAGGACCCTGTCCTCATGATCTCACCTGTGGGTAGGACAACTTCCAATCCAAGAACGAGATCAGCCTGGGGACCGTACTTGGATGTGACCACACTGAATCCTCTATCCAGCGTGTTTCCTACCACACTTCCCTCAGAAGGGGCACCATCAGGTATGGGAGGTACCCATTCCGGATAGTTCTCCCTGAAGTAACCCCAGATCTGACCGTTGGTTACTCCTGGTTCCACTACCATGTAACGAGAATCAGTATCCACCTCAATGATCCTATTCATTCTGGACAGATCGAGAAGGATTCCCCCAGGGACTGTGGGGGTAGCAGTGCCACCACTCAATCCTTTGGATTGCGGTGTCACAGGTATTCTGTATTGATCAGCATACAAGAGAATTTTCTGGATTTCTTCTACAGATTGCGGCCGAACAATCACGTCTGCAACCTCAGAATCCATTTCCATTATAGATTTTGCTACATAGGACATTCTAATAGGTTTTGATGTGGTGATGTACTCCTCTCCTACTATGGCTTTCAGGGCTTCAACATGCTTCTGATCCATCATAGCTCCACCTCCCAGAAACTTCTACAGATTACTTATAAATGTTTGTAAAGGTTGCCTGATCATTGTGGTTATTGATACACGTGTAACACACATGATTTGCTGTCAATGTCTGCATGGACAAGGGACTTAGGTTCTAATCATACTTCTCATATTTCCATCTCTTGGTATCAGAGTCTGTGCATACACATGTTTCATTTTCGTTTCCTGGTTATTATGCGAAAGGTTTTTCATGTCACGTTACAGATGAAAAGCGTGAGACTATGACTGCAGCAAACGTCCTCAAGATTACGGAAACAAGACCCACACCCATTGTCCGGGATTTTGATACATACGTGAACTGCATACGACAGATCAATCCTCCCCTATTGAGAAAAGGTCACTACTTATCCAGGAAAGCCCTCTATGAGATTGATCAGCTGATGAGCCACCCAGATCCGGAGAACACGCCTGAAACACCCAAGATATTCTACCCCCATTTGAGCTTGTTCTACGAGATATCTTTGGGGGGAAACCTCTTTATAAAGACCAAGACGCTTCACCTCCAGGAAACAGAAAGACTTGCCGCCTATACTGAGTTGAACGCTACCGAAAAATACTTTTTCTTGCTGGAAACCCTCTGGGTTGATACAAACTGGGCAAAGTTGCCAAAAGAATTTATTTTTCAGCTTTCTATTCCGCGAATACAATCAATCATGGAGTACTTTGCTAGAATACCAAAAGAAAAAGCGGTAACTATAATGGGAACGAGTATCTGGGATAATCCTCTGACCATGCATAATCTCCTGTTGTATCTTTCTTTTCTTGGTCTTCTCAGAATTACTTTCGACAAGGAGGGAGTCAAGTTCTTCAAGGACAGGAAATTCTATCGAATAGCTTCAGCAAAGAAGACTGATTTTGGAAACATTCTCATTCCCATACTTTCCGAAAAGAGGAATCTGCTCAGATGGAATATACGATATCTGCAGGAAAGAAGATCACGATTTTTGAGATTCCCCACGT
>CAZFAR010000202.1:0-5093 GCA_964516825.1 uncultured Thermococci archaeon | reverse complement strand
CAAAGGCGACACACACGTATTCATCATAGCATGAGAACTCTCCAGTTCTCTCGTAAATATCTGCTATGCACCCTCCCTTACACACTGCTGCAAAACTGCAGTCTTTGCAGATTTCAGTCTTGTAAACGCTGATATCTCTCAATTTGTTCAGCAATTCAGAATTGTTCCAGATATCAGCCACAGATTGCTCCCTGATATTTCCGAGTGAGGCACTCTCCCCGAAGGCAGGACAAGGTGTCACCACGCCATTACACTTGACAGCTAACGCACCCAAACCAATGCCACAATTTTCCTGGCTTCTTACGTATTTGAATTCCTCTTTTTTTGCCTTTCCCATTTCTTCAAATTCGAACTCACGGACAGCTTCCATTGCTTCTCGGAACTCTTCAGTAGTGAGAAAGATGTCCTTTTCTTCTCGCCGTCCTGAAAAGGTTATAGGCCATATCTTGAAAAAAGAAACCTCAAGCATCTTGAGCAATCGAAGGATTTCTCTTATCTTTTTATAATTCAATTTAGTGACACTGGTGGAGGTCTGTACTCTGAATCCTGCCCTCTGCAGGAGAGCTACATTCTGGACAGTTTTCTCGAAAGCACCTTCAAGTCCTCTGAACTGATCATGGGTCTCAGCATCTGGACCATCAATGCTGACATTCACCTGGAAAACCTGTAATTCCCTCAATTTCTCAATAGTTTCAGGAGTGAGCAGGGTTGCATTGGTGAACAGAAGGACAGACAACGGCTTTTTCCTGGCGTACTCCATCAAGTCAAATAGATGCGGATGAAGCAGAGGCTCTCCTCCCGTGAAGGTGATGGCTAGTACTCCGATGTCTGCCAGTTCATCGATCATCTTTTTGATCTCGTCAACAGTCAATTCATCCTCCAATTCTATGCCTGCATTGGAATAGCAGTGCCTGCAGCGCAGATTGCATTTTCGTGTCGTTTCAAAGGAAACATTTTCCAGTCGATGTATCATTCTTGCAGAAGGTGGGGGAGTTCTTGGATCTTCAAGAGGAGTTTCAGATACTCTAAGCTGCCTGTCATTGGCCATCTGTTCTGCTATTTTTGACAATCCAGGCCAGATATCGTCAAGAGGTTCTCCTGACTGGCGAGAGAGCTCTTCTGCAATCTCCCTGAATGTCCTTGTTCCCGTGGTCAGTCTCAGAAAGTTGAAGACTGCCCTATTGGGATACTTTTTCACTCCTGTCACTGTATCATAAATGAGCAGTTCACTCTCCTGGGGAGTAACGATTTCAGATACAGAAATATGATCTTCCAGGACAGGGTAGTTATTCAGTTCCATAGATACACCTCATCAGTAACGTATAGATGCTCTCATATATAAGTATTGTGCATATTTCTCCCCGAGAAATAGACATGCATTCATGATTCGAGGGAATTCTGCACTTTTCTGACCACATTCCAGTTGCAAACCAATTCTTTTTCATTTGAATGCTTCATAAAACAGGATCATGTCGATTGTTACACGTGTAACACTGCAGACAAGTGTGTGTGAGATGAATATGAAATCGTATCACAGTCCAAGAATTTGCAGACTCAAACACTCCAAAACCTTATATAGTAACATTTCAAATGCCCTTCCATGCGAATTGGCTTAGTTTCGAGAACAGACAGAAAGGAAGCTATCCATCTAATAAGTGAAATTGCAGATAACCTTTCTCATCATGATCTGTTCTACGATCGAGATCTTTCTCCTTTTCTAAAGGGACCATCCATAGAAGATGTAGATGTCCTCGTAGTAGTTGGGGGAGATGGCACTATTTTGAGAACTGTCCGAAAGTATTCTTTTCCTATTCTAGCAGTAAAAATGGGAAGATGTGGTCACCTCTGTGAAGTAGCACCTGCCGAAGTTTCTGTATTAGAGGATTTACTGAAAGATCATGCTGTTGATCAGAGAATGAAGTTGGAAATTCCTGGGGTTGGTGAGGCCCTGAACGAGGTCGTGGTACGGTCAGTGATTCCTGATAAGGTGGCTCGGTTCAGAATTGAATATGGGGAGTATCGTAATATGGTGGCAGGAGATGGGATCATCGTGGCTACTCCAACTGGGTCTACTGCGTACTCACAAGCTGCAGGAGGTCCTATCATTGAGGATTGCTGTCCTGTTTTCTGCATAACTCCAATCTGCTCCTTTGATAGTCTGTCCTTTCCTCGGGTTGTGTCCTGTGAGCATACAATCACTATCACAGTATTAGATAGACTCTGCCACATGACTCTGGATGGGGATGACCCTGCTGATTTGAATGTGGGGGAGAGTATTGTCGTGAGAAAATCCAGCAATTCTGCAGTATTCTGGAGGAAAAAGGCAGTATGAATTATGTTCTAGATGCTTCAGCTATTATTTCGGGATTTGTGGAAAAGGGGTTTACAGTGTCTGAGGTGATCAATGAGGTGAAGGACTACTCTTCTGAGTTTACCATGGAATCACTGAGAGCATCCGGGAAGCTCGATGTGAGGGAGCCCTTGCCAAAGACTGTCCGGAAAGTGAGAGAGGCAGTAGAAGAAACAAGAGATACTTTGAGTGAGACTGATATACAGGTTATTGCTCTGGCACTGGATTTGAAGGGGTGTGTGGTAAGCGGGGATTATGGTATCCAGAATGTGTGCGGAGTTCTGAGGATTCCGTACGTATCGGTGGGGGCGGAAGGTATTGAAAAGGTACTTCAGTGGAAGTTTGTGTGTGTGGGATGCGGGAGAGACTACAGAAGCTACGTGAAGGAATGTCCTTTTTGTGGGAACCAGGTGGTGAGAAGGAGGAGATTTTGAAGTCTCATTTATGTGATTCTATTGATATTGCAGTGTTACACGTGTAACGTAACATGTAGGTGAGGGTCAAACTCTAGGAGTGTAACAATGACTCCATTCTTTAAAACAATTCCCGAAACGTATGTGCAAGGCAGAGATTCTACTACAACTACATGAGACCCTGCATATATATTTTCCCTGAAAAGATGGTTGATTCTCCCTTCTCCTCGGCATTTTCTGCTAAAATCAGGGAGATTTCCCGAATGTTGATTATCAACATTTAATCGCCCTCGAAAAGTTTATAAAGAAGAGATCACTATACAAGAAAGGAGGTGACAAAAATGGAATTCGTGATTGAAGCTCTGGAAGAAGTAACACCGAAGCATCCAAAATGCTCTTCCAAGCCCCATAAGATGGTAGTACCATATCCATGAGGATTTGACTCAATTTCTCTCAGATTTTTTCTTTTATTTCTTTAGCGATGAAAGTATTGTTCTTCAAGAAAGAAAGTTCGAAATCTATTGCTATCCGGATACTGAAACTGAGAGTTTTCTCCACTTGGTCAAGAAGGTAAATCTTCGGAAAGTTTATAAAGAAGAGATCACTATAGAAGAAAGGAGGTGACAAAAATGGAATTCGTGATTGAAGCTCTGGAAGAAGTAACACCGAAGCATCCAAAATGCTCTTCCAAGCCGTACAAGATGTTAGTACCATATTAAACTTGGCTTAACTTCTCTCAGATTTTTTCCTTTATTTCTTTGTTTCTGGAATATCTAATTCTTAAAGAAAGCAAATTTGAGATCAATCGCTATCCAGATTTTGAAACTGAGAGCTTTCTCAACTTGATCAAGAAGGTGAATCTTCGAAAAGTTTATAAGGAAGAGATCACTATACAAGAAAGGAGGTGACAAGAATGGAATTTGTGATTGAAGCCTTGGAAGAGGTTACACCCAAGCATCCTTGTTCTTCCAAGCCCTACAAGAAGCTAGTACCTTACTAGATTGACCTAATTTCTCTCAGATTTTTTTCTTTATTTCTTTATCTGTGAGCATGTAGTTCTTGAGGAAAGGTAAACGATGAACAGCAAGGTTTATATGACTACTCACCCAAGAGGTGCTGAGGTGAAAAACATGCAGCTCAAGGACAAGTATCCCATTCTCGAAGACAACATTTCTGCATCTGAAGTTATTACTCCGCAGGGAAATGAGATTCTAATCTATGATACAGTAACACAAGCCAAGAACTATGCTAATAAAGCTACCTTCAATTTTCTGACATTGGCTACTGGAATGAAGACGTTTGAAGAGATTAAAGAAGAACTTAGCCAGCAGTCGGGAGAACTTCCAGAATTGATCTGGCCAGGATTGACTGCTCTGGCAAAAAAAATGATAGCAGACAAAATGCTCAAAATCTCAGAATCGCCTTTCAAGTACCAAAGAACCCCTCCTCCTTCTGTAACGTTAGTGCATAGGCTGGAATATGTCACATTTGAAACTACCAGAAAGTGCAATTTGAAATGCAGACACTGCTACTCTGCTTCAGGCCCGCCACGCGAATCTGAATTAACAGTAGAGGAAATCAAAGGGTTGATCGATCATTTGTCGGAAATGGGAGTACTGGCCATTGTCTTCTCCGGAGGAGAACCATTGATGCACCCACATCTCTTTGAATTGATGGAATACGCAAGGAAGAAGCCATTAACTGTGAGCATATTCACAAATGGCACCCTCATTACAGAAGAGGTGATTCAGAAGTTAAAAGAATTAGAGGTTCAGAGGGTGAATGTGAGTATTGATGGTCCGGATAGTGAGACCCACGATGAATTCAGAGGGGTTGCAGGTGCTTTCGAGAAAACCATTCGTGGCGTAAATGCGTTAGTAAAGGCAGGAATTACCGTAGATGCCAGTATCTGTATTAACGAGTTTAATCACAAAAAAATAAAGCAAATTCTTCAGTTGATGAGAGATTTGAGGGTGAATGACTTTAAGATATGGCCTATACGCTTTTCAGGAAGAGCTGCTGAGAAAGACCTGTTTGTAACTCCAGAAGAATTCAGAACAGTCATGGAAGCTGTGCGTGAATTTGAATTTGAAGAATTGGGAAAAACAGGAAAAGAGGAATACAAGTACAGTAAGAGGCTAGAAAACTGTGGCATTGGTTCTAACCGTCTAGTCATCAAGAGCAATGGGGTAGTAACGCCCTGTTTGAGTCTTGAGGAAGATGTTTCCTTGGGAAATATTAGAGAGCAATCAGTGGCTGATATCTGGAACAATTCTGAATTGCTGAACAAATTGAGAGTGATGAGTGTATATGAAACTGAAATCTGCAGA
>CAZFAR010000201.1:0-5107 GCA_964516825.1 uncultured Thermococci archaeon | reverse complement strand
GGAAGTTTGGATCCTCTTCCTTTCTTCTGCATCAACCCCCATTAGCATCGAGACTCTTATATTTTTCTGAGGGGGTTGCCAAGATTCTCTAGACATCCTCTAAAGAACCAGTAAGGTTGGTGCTTCTCATGGGTAAATAAGCCACCATGAAGCGAGGATGGAGGAAAAAGAAGCTCTGACAACCGATGAAGGCAGATTGTAAATGATCCATCCAAGCTTACAAATGGAGAGCAGAGGATTTCTTCCCAGTCTTGGGGATATCGATGGAAGAATAATTCTCTTCAAAACTTGAGATTGCGTGTCTATGACTTAGAAAAGAAAAGAAAATATAGAAAAGAGAAAAGGATTTCTGCAATTGCCTGATCTAAGTATCGAAGCGTGTTGGACCAGCAGCGCAGGGCCCATTCTGAGGAGTCATCCCAACATGGCACCCCAACGTTGGATTACCTCCACTCCAGCAGTATCCAACAGGGGAAATACCATTGCGACAAGTCGAATACTGTAGTGCAAATCCTGCGATTCCAGAATCTATCAACCTCACAAACATTTGAGTCCACCTCCTTTCTGTCTCATTTGGAAGATAGTCCTTCCAATCCACAATTAACCCTTGATTTTTCCATTCTGACAATGAATGAATACAAAGGAAATTGGGTTCGTGTAATCCTTGTAAAAGATCTACAGATAGAGATTATAAATCTTTCGGACCTAAACATATGTTCCAACCAGTCTGTTACTTTACAAGTTCCATAAGCTTTTGCACAGTCAGACTTGTATCTTGGAGAATACGTCTTACGATTCTGTGAAACTAATGGATTCAATTAAGAGGAATATCTTCTCCGCTTTCCAATCTGTCCTCTATGTGGAGCCTTATCGCATCTTCAATGTTTCTCAGAGCCTCTTCATATGTATCTCCCTGTGAAAAACAACCCTGGAGTTCGGGACAGAATACGAAATATCCATCTGCGTCTTTTTCAACCACCACTGACAAGCGATATCGTTTCATGAAATCATCTTGAAACATTCTATGCCTTTCTGTTAATAAACCTTTTCTCGAATTAATTTATCACCACAACAAAAGGATCTTCAGAGACCAAGACAGAGCTTCAGATTCTTGAAAATGTGAATCTCTTAAAGAAGTGACATAAATGTGGAGGTATCAACAAGAATCTTCATTCCATCCATTCCCCATCGAATTCTTTTCTCATTTCCAGAAAGTCCTTCTTGAGTTTTACTGTCCCCACATGTTCATCAAGAAATTCTTGAAGATTTCTGAGGAGAACTTCTCCATTCTTGAACTCAAAAGCAGCCACACTGTTCTTCTTTATCCTGAGCAATTCCCTAATTTCCTTTGGTATAACAACCTGGTACTTCGAAGAGACCTTTGCAGTTTTCATTTTCTCACCTTCTTATGTTCTGTAATAGGTTCAAAAGCCTTGCTCCTCATATCCTTTTCCATTGAGAATGCATACAACCATTTCCACAATTCGAAACGTTAGCCCCCAGATAACATTTTCCTCCAAAACATAGGCAGGAAATTCTCCAAACCAGAAAGTAACTGTCCCCTTGTGACGAACTAATTCCTTCAAAGAAACCCAGAAGAATCCTTCAAGTTCCTTCTCATTCAGTGTGATTAAGGGTTCATGTCCACAATATATGACAAAAGGGAGGATCTTCATTTCAGGCCTTGGAGCAGACACTATAGCTTTCAATACTCCAAGTAACTGACACTCATCAAGAGCTATGCCCACTTCTTCCTTTATTTCTCTTGTTACTGTTTCCCTCAACGTGCAATCTCCAGGATCACGCTTTCCTCCAGGTAGAGCTATCTGTCCTGACCAGGGATCTTGGGGATTCCTGACTCTCTTCACAAAAAGGATTTCAACGTCGTCATCTACCGGTCTCAACAAGAGAGCAATTGCTGCTGTGGAATCCTGCTCATCTGAAACTGAGTTCAATGCGCACAATAGCTTCTCTATGAGGTTATTCAGTAGGATCACCCTGAACAGGTAGATCAAATTTCATTTAAACCTTGTCATACATTCATTGTCGGTCAATGTTACACGTGTAACAAGTCTGGGTTGAATGACATTTCACTAAAGAAAAAAAAGAGAGGAGCAGTACTCTCCATTCTGTCTCAATGTCAACCTTCAATCTGGAAGCAGATAGGATGCCACAAAGCATCCTCCAACAGAAAAGGGGACCACGAAGATGGCCATGACAGCAAAATCCAGAGCCCAGCCAGCCTGAAAACCCTGCCAAATGGGCAGCACAAAGAAGAGTGCAGTGAAAGCACAGGCAATTGTGCACATTGCAAGGGAAGCATAGAACGCTTTCCGCAGTTCTCCTATAAACAAGTACACAACTCCTCCGCACAAGGCTGCTACAAGGACAACAGGGGGGAGTCCGAGTGAAACTGGAGAAAGAATCTCCATGCGGAAACTTATCCAGCAATACGATAGAATCACTGCCACCAGAACCAGGTACGCTGCTTCCCATATACCTTTTCCAATATTTTCTTTCTTCATCCGCTCACCCATTCCTCTCTAATATCCAGATTTCTCGTTTCATTCTCAAGAGGAAGTTCAATTACAGCAGCACCATAGATAAACCAGTGAATTCCAGCCGAATTGACCAAGAATGACTCGATAGTGGTATCTTCCTGGCCTGTCACCACCTCTACGTACCTGGGATGCACCTCAGCCTTTACCACCACCTCTGTTTCCCCTGTCTTCAACAGGATTTTCTCTCTCATATCGAAGTTTCCCACAAATTCTCCGTTACCATACAGGTTGAACTGCACATTTATCAGGTAAAGATCCCAGTCAGATTCATTCGTGAATCGAAATGTCAAGAATACAGTATCTCCTTCTATTTCCAGGCCTACCAGGTTTCCCTGCATTCCCTGGACAGCTGTGAGAAACTCCGTGTAATTTTCAGAAGTGGTCTTCATAAAGGAAATGCATATACATGCGAAAAGAGAGACCACCACCATCAATGTGAGTTTTCTGATTCTTTTTTCCATTTGATCACCTCAGTATTAGCGGCCTCTTCCTGTGCTAGTCCAGAACTACTACTGACAGTACATTCAATCTTCATGTCTCTTGAGACGTGGAAGAGAGCCTTATTTCGTCCCGCATCGGCACACACTTTGTCACCTTGAAACGAAATTTTTGGAATACATAAATAGTTTTTGTACAATTTCATATTCAGTTTTTATAACACTTATAGGATATGATAATTTTAATATATAATGCTTTTGTTATTTCGCCTTTTGTGGCACTATTGCCCATGATTCTTGGACGAACATGTTACACGTGTAACACTGAGACTGCAATTCATTTTCTTGATTTTTCTCCCATTCTTCAACGCGTGTCTTGTTGGTTTTTCAGATCTACCCAGCCATTTCATCAATACTGTGGGCTCATAGACCCATGAAATCATAGAAACTCTTACTAACTTTGAACTTCGATCAGTGGCTACATATGTCCCAGTGTTCCTGCAAGTCTTGCTCTATTGAACCCATATTGAAACATCAAGTACCCAATACCAAGCATTATCACACTAGTTATGATCAAATTGAAAAGGTTTGGCCACACTTCTGCCAGCGGTTTTCCCCCTCCAATGGTCAGTCTTGCCAGTTTCAAAATATACGTTTGAGGATGTATCTTCGATATGGGCTGGAGCCAGGCAGGCAAATTCTCTGGTGGAAAGTAGGTTCCACTCACCAGGGTAGCAGATATTCTCAAGAACCAGTTAATGGGGTCCTGACTGCTTTTTGTGAAAACGATGAATCCTGCAGCAAACAAGTCCAAAGCAATCATCAGCAATATGGAGAAGAAGAAGACGACGAGAACGCCAAAGTTAAGATGAAAGGTCATGCCGAAGGCAGCTATAGCAACCCCAATGAAGAGAAAATTGGTCAAAAGCCTCCAGGTAATGGTCCAGCTGTTCATCCCGAGGAAGATCAACCACAGTGGCACTGGCGTTACATACAGCCCAGCGAAGTTTCGGCCCATCAGAATGCCTGAAACACTTCCAGATGGTATGTAGACCAGATTGTTCACAATCTGACCGATCAGGAAGAAGTCCAGGAAGGTTGAAGTACCGTACTGCTCGATATTGGCATCCAATGTTACTAACCGTGCAAAAATGCCCACGAGGGTCACGTTGATCAGGATCTGCAAGAGCTGCATAGTACTCTCTGCTCTCCAGCTGAAGAACAGGTCTCTATTCAGCCTGAGAAACTCGACCATTACTCCGAGCCCTTTAAGTGGATTTTTCATGACCACCACCGTGCAGCACTGACAGAAAGACATCCTCGAAAGTGGGTTCTTTCAATCTCAGATCCACAATTCTTGCATTTTTCATAAGGCAATCCATGATTTTCGTGATATTCTTTTCCTTTTCATTGAAGTAGAGTCTTAAGACTGGAATCGGTCCCTTGATCAACTGTGCTTTCTCTATACATTGGAGGCTGTCCAGTTTTTCAAATAGAGAATGATCAAAATCCTGTAACTTCACTTCAAGAACATCGAAGGCAGTGGAAAATTCTCTGATATTTTCAGGATTATCCACTATTCTCACGACTCCTCTGTCCAGGATGGCTACCCGATCACACAACTTCTCAGCCTCCTCCATGTTGTGGGTCGTTAAAATTACTGTGCATCCCAGTGTTTTACACAGCTGTTCCCTTATCACCCTGTGTATGACACGCTTTGAGGGCACATCCAGATGTATGGTGGGTTCGTCCAGGACAACGATTTCCGGCTGGACAATCAGGGACAATCCGAGGTATACTCTCTGTTTCAGCCCCGCAGAGAGTTTCTGGAACCATTCATTCCTCTTATCCTCCAGTTCGAGGGTCTCAATTGCATAGTTGATCCTTTCTGGAATCTCTCTATCGGGAACGTACCATAATTTGGCCATAAACTCAAGGTTTCTCTCCACTGTGAGCCTCCGGGTAAACACGTTCCAGATATCCACATCACCTGCAAAGATGGTAACCATTTGAGCAGCAATTGTTCTGTGATTCTTGATCGAATCCAATCCATTGATGAATATGTTCCCCTCTGTTGGTATGACCAAAGCATTCATGATCTTGCAGAAT
>CAZFAR010000200.1:0-5143 GCA_964516825.1 uncultured Thermococci archaeon | reverse complement strand
GGAACATCCTATCATGACCAGGCATGAGACGAAAAATATAACTGCACAATACCTCATTACTCTCACCTCAATCTTCAGAGGGCATTCAGGATTCACATACGCTGGTTACAGCAAGAACTGCATTTGTACTTCCCATTTTCTTATCCTTCACTTCATCACCTAAAAGAAATGCATGCTCACATATATAAGCTTTTCTACTTAAGGCGTTGGGACAAAATTGTCTGAAGACTATCTCAAAGTAGAGGGATTGACTTCCTCTCATCTTTCCATTTCTTATACTCAAAGAAGTAGTGTCTTCTTCCGATTCAAAGTGACACCACAAATCTCCAGAAAGATCATTAGTTTACTTGATCTCGGAAGAATCGATCCCCACCGTTCAATTTGTTCCTTTCAGCCTGCAAGACTCGATTGAATTATCCTTCAACCATCAACCAAAACCTATATATACATCTCCCATAACGATCAGACATGAGGTATGTCGTGGTCACAGGCGGCGTGATGTCAGGCCTTGGAAAAGGAGTGACCACTGCATCTGTTGCAAAGATTCTGCAAAGTATGGGATACAAAGTTACTGCCATCAAGATTGATCCTTACCTGAATGTAGATGCAGGAACCATGTCTCCCTTTGAACATGGAGAAGTCTTTGTCATGGAAGATGGTGGTGAGGTAGATCTGGATTTAGGGAATTATGAACGATTCTTAAACTGCAACCTGACTCGTGATCACAATATTACTACAGGGAAAGTCTATCAAAGGGTCATCGAAAAGGAGAGAAGAGGTGACTACCTTGGAAAGACAGTACAGGTCATCCCCCATGTCATCAGCGAGATAACAGAGGAGATCCGCTCTGTAGCAGAGAGACAGGATTTCACAGTCATAGAAGTGGGAGGAACTGTAGGAGACATCGAATCCATGCCCTTTTTGGAAGCAGTTCGGCAGCTTTCCCTGGAGGAGGACGTCATTTTCATCCACGTGACCCTCGTGCCCTCCTTGGATGTCGTGGGGGAGCAGAAAACGAAACCTACCCAGCATTCAGTCAAGGAATTGAGAGAAGCTGGCATTTCTCCCAATTTAATCGTTTGCAGGTGCAGACGCGAATTGGAGGAGAAAACTCGCAGAAAGATTGCATTATTCTGTAATGTCCACGAGGATCAGGTGATCTCCGATCATGATGTCGATGATATCTACATGATCCCGCTATCATTGAACGAGCAGAAGGTGGGAGAAAAGATCATTCGCCATCTCGGACTGAAGAGGAGTTCAAATTTAACCAGATGGAAGCAGATCATATCCAGGAAGATGACAAGAACAGTTAAACTGGGATTAGCTGGAAAGTACGTTGATCTGCCAGATTCTTACATCTCTATAAAGGAAGCGTTAAAGCATGCTTCGTATGCTACAGGTATACAGGTGGACATCCACATGCTCGACACTGAAGCAATTGAGACCTATTCACTGGGAGATCTGGATGGTATCCTGGTTCCAGGAGGGTTTGGTTCTCGAGGCGTGGAAGGCAAAATTGAAGCTATACAATACGCAAGGGAGAACAGGATTCCTTTTCTTGGGTTGTGCTACGGATTTCAACTCGCCTGTGTGGAGTATGCCCGATTTCTGGGAATAGAAAATGCCAATACTACAGAAGTTGCCGAAGAAATGAACATTGACTGCACGCCTGTCATCGATTTTCTTCCCGAACAGAGAAGCATTGAAAGGATGGGAGGAACCATGAGATTAGGTGCAGATACTGAGATCATTCTGAAGAAAGGCACACTGATTCATTTCCTGTATACGACGGCCACTATCAGAGAACGTCACAGGCACAGGTACGAGGTAAATCCTGAATACATTCCTTCTCTGGAGAAAGGAGGGCTCATATTTTCTGCCAGGTCTGAAGATATGCAGAAAATGGAATCTGCTGAACTTCCCGGTCATCCCTTCTTCTTAGGGACCCAGTTCCATCCTGAATTCAAATCAAGACTGGAGAATCCATCTCCTCCCTTCGTGGGATTTGTTAACGCAATGGGTGAAAGACATGATTGAAGCCAACAAAATAGGTGAAAACTTCGCAAATCAATCCGAAACTGTCAAAGAGTGCATGATCAGTATTCTGGAGCATGTTCGGTCCTACATCGACCGAATCAGGGACGATGACATAGATCAGATGATCAAGACCCTGCTTGAAGCGCGCAAGATCTTCATCATGGGAGCAGGAAGATCAGGATTAGTGGGAAAAGCTTTTGCCATGCGATTGATGCATCTTGATCTAAATGTATACGTGGTGGGTGAGACAACAACTCCTGCCTTCACTGAAGAAGATGTCCTGCTCACGATTTCAGGTTCAGGAGAGACCAGTTCTGTCCTGACGTCTGCACGGGTGGCAAAACAGAGAGGAGGAAAGGTCATCACCATCACCTCCTACCCCAGTTCTTCACTCGCTCAAATGGCAGACTGTCTTGTCATCATCAAAGGAAGAACAAAGGAAGGCATGCCGACCTCCTACATCGAGAGAGAGCTGTTCCCCTATCAGAAGTTGACTCCTCTCGGGACCCTGTTCGAGGATTGCTGCATGATCTTCCTGGAAGGGATTGTTGCCTCTTTGATGGAGGTGCTTGATAAAGGCGAAAAGGATATGAAGGAAAAGCACGCAGTGCTAGAATAGACAGGTGAAGATATGACCAAAGCATATGAATGTGAAAGCTGCCACACAGCAGTGTATTCTGAAGTAAAGGAAGAGCCCTACTGCCCAGTATGCAGAGGACGAATGCTTGAAAAAGATCTGAAAATGCCTAAAGAGGCAAAGAAGATGAAGTGCCCTGAATGTGACCGGGAATTCTACATGCTGAGAGAGCCATTCAAGTGCCCATTCTGTGACTACAACTTTGCTCTGGGTACGTACTGGTGATAGTATGAAAGTTCTCGTGTTAGCCAAACTGCACCTGGATAGCGTTGCTTTTCTCGAAAAGGAATGCACGGTAGAGGTAGCAGCAGATCTTTCGGAAGAGGACATTGTGAGAAAGATTCCTCAATTTGATGCTGTCATCGTCAGATCAAAGCCACGGATCACCAGAGCTATCATTGATGCAGGTTCAATCCTGAAAGTCATTGGAAGAGCAGGTGTGGGGCTCGATAATGTGGATGTGCAATACGCGGAATCAAAGGGGATTAAGGTCGTGAATACACCAGAAGCATCTACAGAATCTGTGGCAGAACATGTTTTTGCTCTCCTCCTATCCAAGGCGAGAGACATACCAAGAGCTGATCGCGCAATGAGAGAAGGAAAATGGATCAAAAAGGAGCTGATAGGGATAGAGTTAAAGGGGAAGACCTTCGGTGTTATCGGATTTGGCAGAATCGGTTCTCGTCTGGGCGAAATTGCTGTCGCCTTTGGAATGAAGGTTCTGGCGTATGATGTCATGGATATTTCAGAAAGAGCCAGAGAAGTGGGTGCTGAAACGTGTTCTCTGGATCAGGTTTTGGAAAGGAGCGATTTCATCACGCTTCACGTTCCCCTGCTGCCATCAACCCGGAATCTTATATCGGAAAAGGAAATTGGAAAGATGAAGCGGAATGCTGTCCTCATCAACACTTCAAGAGGAGGAGTAGTAGATGAGAAAGCACTCTACAAGGCCTTATCTGAAAGAAGGATACAGGCTGCCCTGGATGTTTTCGAAGAAGAACCTCCCTCAGGGTCTCCATTACTCACCCTAGACAATATTGTGGTGACTCCTCATGTGGCAGGATCTACTGAAGAGGCACAGCAGAGAGCAGGAATAGATGTTGCACGGAAAGTCATGGAAGCTTTGAAGAAATGAGTGAACTTGGAGTTCATTTCATTCTCAATTTCATTTGTGTCCCAGATAGTGTCTCTAGATAGTTTTGTGATTACATTTCAGTTCTCACTGATATTGCAGTTTCTATTCTGGTCTGATCCTATTCATCACTTCTTCTGCCTCTGTTTCGGAAAGTTGATGCCAGGTCCACTCAAAGATCTTTTCTCCTTCATATCGGGGAATCACGTGTACACAGAAGTGGTCTGCATCCTGTCCTGCTTTGCGTCCCTGATTCACAACCAGGTTAATGTTGGGGCTTACTTTCTCCTCCATAACCTTCAGGAATTTCTTCAGTCCCTGGGAGAATCCTTCCAAGTTCTTGATCTGACTGTAACGTTCTGCATGTTCTCTTGGAATCACGAGGGCATGCCCTTTGGATACAGGATTCTCTACCAGAAATGCCACCACAGCTCGGTCTTCATAGAGGATGTGAGCGGGAAGCTGCCTTTCAGCTATCCGACAGTACCTGCAACTCATGAAAGTGCACACAAGTCCTCATTTAAATCTTTTTCTGTTTCCGCGTTACTGACCTTCCGGTCTCTCTCATTTCTGTTACACGTGTAACATGCTCAGGATATGCGAGCGACATCAAATCTCTTTTATTCGTGTTACACATGTAACATTTTATTAGATTTTTTGTTTTATAACGGAATTCCTGGAATTTAAAGAAATTAAACTTTGTGTTAAAATGTACGCGTGGGGAATAAAATACTCTCAATCAGGAAAGACACTGCTCTCAGTAGAGAGCTATCATGTGACATTACCTGTTCCAGAACTCTTCAGGTGTTCTTTTTTCTACACCTGTTCTGACAGTATAAGGACATACAGCAATACAGGTGGAACAATCCCCACCATTGTCGCACCAGAAACTGTAGCACTTCTCAGCATCTACTGGCCACTTCAGAACACCTGGATTATTGGATTTACAGACAGGCTCAAAGGTGGGCTCATCCTGAAAAGATATGGCCTCTACCTCACATGCTTCTGCACATTGTCTGCAGGCTCTGCACATCTCTTGTACGCCAAATTCAATGGGATGATCACACACTAAAGGGAGATCAGTGAATACTTTACAGATCCGTGCCCGTGATCCATATTCAGGAGTGATCAGCAATCCATGTCTTCCTAGTTCGCCGAGACCAGCATCTAAGGCCAGAGGAATGCTCAGAGCTGTATCATTTCCGGTCTGGATGGCATCATACCCTAAATCTCGGATGAATTCACCAAGACAGGCAATGAGAAATGCCATTTTGGAATAGACAATGCCCACGGCTGCAGATGCAGTCAATGCAGGAGTAGTTCCAATGGCGAAA
>CAZFAR010000199.1:0-5149 GCA_964516825.1 uncultured Thermococci archaeon | reverse complement strand
ATTTGAACCAAACATATAAGTACTTCAGAAAAATAGTGAGGCCATGATCTATGATTGCGATTACATTGGGCGTGACCACGCGATCATCAGGCTCTTCTCAAAAAATGGCAAAAAGCATACAGAATATGATGAGAATTTTCTTCCCTACATATACGGAATTGGTGCTACTTGCCAGGAGCTCTCCAGAGTTCAGGGCATCAGAGAATCAATACCAGTTAGAAAGACATTCATGGGGAAAGAGGTGGATGCAGTGAAGATCGTTTTTCACTTTCCCAAAGATGTACCCTTATTCAGAGATGAATTGCGCTCGTACTGCAGTATATACGAGCATGACATCCCTTTTGCCAGGCGGTATCTCATTGATAATAATGTGTATCCAATGTCTGGGGAAGGTGATTTAACTGTTCTCGGCTGCGACATAGAAACGTATGCAGAGGCTCATCCTGATTCCCGGAAAGATCCCATCATCATGATGTCAATAGCCACAAAAGAGAAAAGTGTGGTCCTCACCTACAAGAAAACAGGAAAGGAATTTGTAGAAACTCTGGAAAATGAAAAGGAAATGCTGAAACGATTCTTTGAATTAGTGCAGGAGATCAATCCTGATGTAATTGTTTCCTACAATGGCGACAACTTTGATTTTCCCTACATTCTGGAGAGGGTACGGGTACTAAAGGTGGATAATCCTCTGGAATTTCGTGTCCTGGGCAGAGGCGTCACCAAGAAGGTGAGAATTCCTGGATATGCCCACATTGACTTGTTTCCTATTGCCAAACGATTGCTGAATCTCACCAACTATACCCTGGAATCTGTGTATGAGGAATTGACTGGTCAGAAAAAATCAAAGATTCCAGGAGATCTCATCAGTGTATACTGGAACCAGGGAGGAGATCGCCTTGATGCATTGATTGACTACTCCAGAGAAGATGCAGAGGCTGCCCTTACCATAGGAGAGAAGTTCCTGCCTTTGCAGTATGCGCTTTCCCGCATTGTTGGACAGACTCCTTTTGATATTTCAAGAGCTTCCACATCTGCCATGGTGGACTGGTTGTTGTTGAGGGAAGCTCAAAACCGAGAGGAAATAGCTCCCAACCAGCCTGAAGGAAAAGAATACCAGGAAAGAGCTTCCCAGAGCTACGAGGGAGCATACGTTTTAGAACCTGAGAAAGGCCTCCACGATAATCTGGTACAGCTGGACTTCAGATCCCTGTATCCTTCAATTATCATAACCCACAATATTGATCCCTTGACACTGGGATGTTCCTGCTGTGACAATACGTCTCCTGCAGGGTATACATTCTGCCTCAACAAGAAAGGATTCATTCCAGAGATCCTGAAGACTCTAATAAGGGAGAGAACAAAGATAAAAGAGAAAATGAAGGAATCAGACGACAGAATGCTGGATGTACAGCAGTGGGCACTGAAAATTTTAGCTAACTCCTTTTATGGATACATGGGATACCCGCGGGCGAGATGGTACTCTCTGGAATGTGCTGAATCCACTACTGCCTGGGGGAGGATGTATTTGAAGCAGATCATTGATATGGCAAAAAAAGAAGACTTTACGGTAATATATGGGGACACAGATTCTGTTTTCATCAAAATGAAAGAGAGCAATGTGGAGAGCGCTCTGCAATTTCTGGAAAAGGTCAATTCCATGCTGCCTGAGGCTATGGAGCTCGAATTTGAAGGATTCTATCCAAGAGGGCTGTTCGTCACCAAGAAAAAATATGGCCTGATCGATGGAAATGGTAACTTCATTACTAAGGGACTGGAAATTGTGAGGAGAGACTGGGCAAATATTGCGAAAAAGACACAGCAGGAAGTCCTCGAGATCATTTTGAAGGAGGGTGACCCTGAGAGGGCTGCTGACGTCATTAAGAAGGTTACTCAGGCCTTGAAGAAGAGGGAGGTGGACGCTGAGGATCTGATCATCTACACACAGCTGACGATGCCATTATCCCAGTACAAGCAGGTGGGTCCTCATGTCCAGGTCGCGAAACAGATGAGGGAACGAGGAGAGGATGTCGGTGTCGGTTCAACGATAGCCTACATAGTGAGAGAGGGAAAAGGGCTGGTCAGAGATAGGGCAGTCTTGTACGATGAGTTTGTAAGGAGAGGGCTGAACTATGATGCTGACTACTACATTGAGAATCAGGTACTGCCTGCGGTAATGAGGATCATGGCTGCGTTCAGTTATTCTGAGGATGGGTTAGTGTATCAGAAAACAGAGCAGATATCTTTGGAAAAATGGTTCTAAAAAGAGATGTGCTAACGTTTATAAACCAGATAGAAATAGTAGAGAGAGGTGAATAAATGAAAGTTCCTCAAAAAGATTATGATCCCGATTCATTTCTTCAGTATGTTTTGGATCACTGGGATGAAATGGAGCATGAAGAGGGATCTAGGGAAGAATTAAAAGCTATCTGCGTCCTGACATCTCGTTTAGATTGGGTAGAGAGTTTTCTAATTCAGGGCATGAAGAATGTGAAACAATTGGGTGAAATGTTTGAGATTACACTTCCCTACATTGACAGATTCGAAATCCGTAAGGATGCCACTTATTACGCTCATTATAATCATGAAAGAAATCTGATAATTTTTTACACGACCATAGACTTGACTGAAGGGTTCAAGAAAACTGCGGAGAAAATCATCAACAGAACACCAAATCTATGGAATCTGTGGATAAGACCAGCTCTCTTTGATTCCATGGAAAGCCTTATTCTTGCAGGTCATCCTGAGATGCAAATATCATATTTCTCGGCTAGCAGGAGATTTTCTAGCCTCATACCAAGCCAAATTAGACCCAGTTTTGATAGAAGTATACAGTACAGAGGAATGGACGGAAGTGAAACTCTTCGCGAATTCAAATACTATTATGGAGTACTTCCTACCGTGGTAGAGTATACTATGGAGGATATTGTACTGCGCGTGAATGGTGAAGGAATCTTCACTCTGAAAACAGCCAACAGGCAGACTGTAGATTTGTTCTTGGAACTTTTAGATGAGATTATGGATGAAACCCTCAGTCTGATGAAAACTGCAGAAGAACTTAGGTTCTCCTCAGAAGAACTGAAAACGGAAAGGAAGGTCCTGACAATTCCCTGTGTAGAGCCTGGCGAAATCCAAATGGAAACAAAGCTGACAATGGCAGATGCCAAGGAGATGCTCAAGTCAATGGAAGAAGAAGGGTTTTCAGCTATTGATGCACTGATAGATGAAGGATCGTTGTCTCTCTCAGCGACTGTGATGGACAGTAACAAAGGTTCGGTGTTTGATATCAGTGCAAGTGAATCTAGGATTACCCTAATTCCAAAATACAGAACGAGTTTTGATTCTTTCTTGAGATTCTTTGCATTCATAACAGAAAATATCGATCAATCAGCAACATTCAAAAAATTTTGGGATACTTATGAATGAAGATATCCAAGGGAAGCAATTCACGGGTCATTTTCTAGAAAAAATGTCTCATTCTCTAGAAAAAATGTCTCATTCTCAAGGAAGAAGATCTTATGGACATTATCAGAAAAGAGTTATTCTATGTGAATGATCCGGCAAAGAGAAAAAAAGTTGAAGTTATATTGAGTGTGGGAGAATCAGTCGGATTCCTAAAAACCATTGATGCTGGTGTATTCAAGATTGTGTCAAGATTCAAAACAGATAAGAGTCTGGAAAAGGATCTGAAAAGAAAATATATCAGATATACTGAGAGAAAGCAATTCAAGCAGGCCATAGAAGAAGCTAATTCTGAAGCAGAAAAGGAAATAAGAGAGGAGATGGAAAAGATATCTTTGAAGAAATGGCTAGAATGAATTAGGAGATTCATTTACAGCCTCGTAAAAGTAAGTTTATCTGATTAATACAAGAAGTGATCTCATGCTTTTGCAAGACATTAGAATTCTGGATCTGTCCCGGCTACTGCCCGGACCGTACTGTTCCATGCTCTTAGCCGATCTGGGCTGTGATGTCATCAAGGTTGAGGAACCTGAAACAGGTGACTACACCCGATGGATGCCTCCATTCATCAATGGGGAAAGTGCACGATTTCTATCAGTAAACAGAAACAAGAAGAGCATGACCCTGAACCTAAAAACTGAAAAAGGAAGAGAAATCTTCTTTAAACTAGTACAGAAATCAGATGTAGTACTGGAAAGCTTCCGCCCAGGAACAATGCAAAATCTGCAGATTGATTACGAAAGAGCCAAGAATGTGAATCCCCAGATAATATACTGCTCTGTTACTGCCTACGGGCAGGATGGACCCTACAGAAACAGAGCAGCCCACGATATTAACATTACCGGGCTGGCAGGAATTTTGAGCATCACCAAGGATAGAGCCATACCAGGAATACAGATTGCAGATCTGACTGCTGGATTGCTGGCCTGCATCGGAATACTAACTGCCTTGATAACCAGAGAAGAAACAAAAAAGGGACAGTACATTGACATATCCATGCTGGATGGGGCAGTCTCCTTACTATCTCTGCATGCAGGAGAGTACTTCGTCACCAATGTGTCACCAGTTCCCGAGAAGATGCCCCTGTCTGGAGGGCTGGCATGCTATCACGTCTATGAAACAGAAGAGGGCAAATTCATTACTTTGGGAGCATTGGAGCCCAAATTCTGGGTTAATTTCTGTAAAACTATTGAAAGAGAAGATCTCATATCTGAACAGTTCAAAGAAGATCAAGAATCATTAAAAAAAGTCTTAGAAGACATATTCAGGAAAAAAACTCAGAAAGAATGGTTAGACATATGTACAGACGTTTGTACTCCCGTGAATTCTCTGGAAGAAGTGTTTCGTGATCGGCAGGTTGTGCACAGGGGACTGCTCTGTGAGGTCAATCACCCTGCAGTGGGTACGATCAAGCAGATTGGAATTCCTATGAAAGGTTCAGATATCCCTCACAGGATCAGAATTCCTCCCCCCCTGTTTGGAGAACACACAAGAGCGATCCTTACTGATCTTGGATTCTCAGAGGCAGAAATCAAGCAGTTAAAGGAGCAAGGCATAATCTAATTTGACACGATAAATGATTTCAGGAAGTATTCTGGCATTTCTGTCAAAATGGATGACCTTGGCTGGTCACTCTTGTTATAGCATAACCAATTAATCTTCGTTAAATGACTAAATGAAAATGACCACT
>CAZFAR010000198.1:0-5209 GCA_964516825.1 uncultured Thermococci archaeon | reverse complement strand
ATTGGGGACAGAGTACTACCGGATTTCTGTCGAAGACAATGCGTCTGGCATTCCTTTGACCTTCATCCCTGAAGTATTCGGGAGGATGCTGGCAGGAAGCAAGGCCCATAGGAACATACAGTCAAGAGGACAGCAGGGCATTGGTATATCAGGAGCAGTCATGTACTCCCAGGTGACTACAGGAAAGCCTTCCATTGTCATTACCTCTACAGGTGATTCCTATATCATAAAATGTGATGTCCAGATCGATGTAGAGCATAATATCGGAAAGATCGCCCACAAGAAGAAAAGGAAGAATGAAGAGGAGTGGAGAGGAACAAAGTTAATTTTCGAGGTCAAAGAAGTCTTATACAACAAATCCAGGTATGGTCCCTATAACTATTTGAGGATGACCTCTATTTCCAATCCGCATGCTCGTATCACGTTCATAGAACCTGATGGCACCAAAATCATCTTTGAAAGGAGCATCACCACAATTCCTAAAGCACCACGAGAAACTAAACCCCACCCCAGAGGAATCACTCCTCATGATCTTCTGTTAATGGCAAGATACTCAGACAAGAGAACAGTCTCTTCATTTCTTTTGAATGATTTCGTGAGAATATCCAAGGCGCGCCTAGACGAGATCGAGAAGATCAGCAACCTCTCCCTGAACAAGCATCCAAAGAAGCTGACCTGGAAGGATGCTGAAATTCTGGTAAAGGCGTTCAACGAAGTGAAGTTCATGGCTCCCCCCACAGATGGGTTGATCCCTATCGGAGATGGAAATGTCAAAACAGGGCTCGATCTCATTGTCCCAGAATTCAGTTACGCTGTCACGAGGTCTGCCTTGACGTACAAGGGAGGTATCCCCTTCATCGTGGAAGTAGGGGTTGCTTACGGAGGAAATCACAGCAACAACAATGGCATAGATATTATCAGGTATGCCAATCGCGCACCACTGATCTTTGACCAGGGAGGCTGTGCCATCACTGAGGCAGTGAACTCTATAGAATGGAAACGGTACGGGGTCAAAGAAGAAGATAAGACACCATTAACTGTCTTTGTCAATCTAGTATCCACCCACATACCCTACACGTCAGCAGGGAAACAGGCAGTGGCCCAGGAAGAAGAAATCTACTCAGAGATCAGGAATGGTATGATGGATGCGGGGAGGATGTTAAAATCCTTTTTGAGAGGAAAGAGGAGAGCACATGAAAAGAGAAAGAAGATAGATACTCTGAGAAAGTATGCACCTGAAACTGCGGCTGCTTTAAGCAAACTATTGAAGATGAAGAATTCGTCTAAGATTGAGGACAAGTTTTATGCCGTCATTGGAAAGAAGTATGGTGAATCAGCATGAAGGAAATCATCGATAAACTGGAGGAGTTCGGCAGAACAGTCTACGAGCAGGTTGAAAAAGAGAAGAGTCCCTTCATGAAGATCCCGCAGAGAGGACTGGGAAATGTGAGCTTTGACGAGAAGAACAGGATGCTGGTCCTTGGAGTCAGGTCTTCAAAAAGGTACTACCTGAATGTGGCTCACACCAGGAAGTTCATGCAGACACTATTGGTAGCTTCCTACTGCAGGCGTCTGGTAGAAGAAGGGAAGCATGCAGGTATTCGTGAAGTGTACTACGCGTTGAAGCACAGCATTGCAGGGTCAAAGGAGAACACCTTCGACGACCAGTCAGAGAGCAATGCTATAGCAGAGGACATTGAAGTCACTTTAGATCTTCTGAGAGAGCAGCTTAATTTAACTGCAGACAGGAGGGGGTATTTGTACGGTGACATTCTGATCAGGGACGGGGAAGATGAGTTCAATGCATCCAGGCTGGGAAGAGGAGGATGGGCAGTTCCAGGAACAGTAGAGGACATTGAATTTCCTGAAGTATCTGCTGAATACATATTAGTGGTTGAGACAGCAGCCATGGCAGACAGGTTGATAGAAGAGAAATTTGCCCAGAAGAATGGAGCCTTGATCATGGCGTGCCAGGGACAGGCTCCCAGAGGAGTGAGACGGTTGATTCAAAGGTTACATAGTGAGAGGGATCTTCCTGTTATTGTGTTCACTGATGGAGATCCTTATGGGTGGTACATCTACTCGACGATTAAACAGGGTTCCATGAACTTAGCATATCTTTCAAAACGGTTGAGCGTTCCTGATGCAGTTTTTGTGGGAATGACTATGAGGGACATTGAGGTGTACAATCTGAAGGCAGTTACAGAAAAACTGAAAGCTACAGACAAATCGAGAATCAAGGAGTTAAAGTCGTACGAGTGGTTCAAACACAAGAAATGGCAGAGAGAGCTTGATTTGTGCCTGAAATTGGGAGTGAGAATCGAGCAGCAGGCACTGGCCAACAAGAGTCTGGAATTCGTGGCCAAGGAGTATCTGCCAGAAAAGATCGAGCACAAGAATTTTTTGCCCTGAATCCAATAACTGTCTATTGTTGTCACCTGCAGAAGAATGGACTATGTGTCATTGCTGATCCTAAGGTAGTAGAATCTTCCATGTTACACGTGTAACAGAGTTTCTATCTGTCAAATTGTGACTGGATGCCAGTATTTTTAAAGGTAGGAATGCTACGGTTCATGCTACTGTTGTAATAATGGCTACAACAACAGACACTCAATTGAATAACTAGGAGGTGCGAAAATGGATAAGTATGAGTGCTCAGTGTGCGGTTATATTTACGATCCAGACGATGGAGATCCTAACGCTGGAATCGATCCAGGAACGCCCTTTGAGAGTCTGCCCGACGATTGGGTTTGCCCTGTCTGCGGGGCACCTAAGGATGCGTTCAAGAAGGTGGTATAATGATCAGAGAAATAAAGAGCAATGTGTATGCAGTAGGGTCTTTGGATTGGGACAGGAGACTCTTTGATGAATTGATACCTCTTCCTGATGGTACAAGTTACAATGCTTACGTCATAAAGAGTGAGAAAACAGCTCTCATCGATACAGTAGATCCCACGAAGGAGCATGAATTAGTACGAAATCTTGAGGAACTGCACATAAAGATAGACTATGTAGTCTCCAATCATGCTGAACAGGATCATTCTGGTTCAATTCCCAGAATACTGCAGTTGTATCCAGAAGCACAGGTGGTGACCAATTCCAAATGTAAGGCCATGCTCATGGATCTTTTGCTGATCCCTGAAGAGAAGTTTCTGACTGTAGCAGATGGTGACACCCTCTCTTTGGGAAGAAAGACCCTTCAATTCTTTCTGACACCCTGGGTGCACTGGCCTGAAACAATGATCACGTACCTCAAAGAGGATAACATCCTTTTTTCCTGCGACTTTCTGGGTTCGCACCTGGCTGCCAGTGATTTGTTTGTAAAAGATGAGGGAAAAGTGTACGAATCAGCAAAGAGGTACTTTGCAGAGATCATGATGCCATTCAGAGCTAGAATGAAGAGCTATCTTGAGGAAATAGACAGGCTGAAAGTAGACATAATTGCACCCAGCCATGGCCCTGTATACCAGAATCCACAGTTCATTCTGGATGCATACAAAGACTGGGTTTCCGATGATGTGAAAAACGAGGTAATCATTCCCTTTGTATCCATGCATGGAAGTACCCGCGTCATGGTGGACTACTTCACAGAAGCCCTAATCGGAAAGGGCATAACAGTGAAGCCTTTCAATCTGACTAGGACAGATATAGGGGAACTGGCCATGGCTCTCGTAGATGCGTGCACTATTGTGATTGCTTCTCCTACAGTCCTGGCGGGTCCTCATCCAGCTTGTGTCTATGCTGCGTACCTGGTAAATGCGCTGCGGCCAAAAACGAAGTATGTATCTGTCATCGGCTCTTACGGATGGGGAGGTAAGACGATAGATATACTGACTCAGATGGTAACGAATCTTCACGCAGAATTTCTTGAGCCTGTCATCATTAAGGGATATCCAACAATGGAGGACTTCAAACTGCTGGATAAACTGGCAGACGAAATCCTTAAAAAGCACAGAGAGCAGAATCTATGAATCATTATAAGAAAAATCATAATAGAAGATGAGGTGATCCTGCTGCCTCTACACGATAGGGAGACTGCTAAAGAAAGATCTGAAGCGAGAAGAGTATGACTGGTGGTTCTACGAAAAGATAGAGGAGGTCAAGCCATGACAAAAAGACTAGAGATATATAAGTGCAACATATGCGGAAACATAATTGAGGTACTACATGAAGGTGTGGGACAGCTTGTCTGCTGCGGACAGCCTATGGAGCTTTTGGTGGCAAAGACACAAGATGTAGGAAAGGAAAAGCATGTGCCTGTCATTGAGAAGAAGGGTGCTAGAATTGTGGTGAAGGTGGGTTCTGTTCCCCATCCAATGGAGGAGAAGCACTACATTGAATGGATACAGATTGTAGCTGATGGGAAGGCTTACAGGAAGTTCTTAAAACCGGGTGACAAACCAGAAGCAGAATTTGAGATTACAGCAGCAAAGATTGAGGCCAGAGAGTACTGCAACATCCATGGGCTGTGGACATCTGGATAGGTGATTTTACGATCAAGGAGAGCTTGGAGAAAGCAATAGACAGCCAGTTCAATGCAGAGCTGTACTCTGCGTATCTGTATCTGTCCATGTCGAGCTATTTTAGCTCCATAAATTTGAATGGGTTCGCCAACTGGATGCGGGTACAGGTAGAGGAGGAGCTGGTACATGCTCTGAAGTTCTATGACTACCTCATAGGGCGGGGTGGGAGAGTAAAAGCGAAAGCTATTGAAGCCCCTGCCACAGAATGGGATTCACCACTAGACGTATTCGAGCATGTCTATGCACATGAGCAGAAAGTCACCGGGCTGATCAATGATCTTGTCAATCTGGCAATTTCTGAAAAGGATCATGCTACTACTGCGTTTCTTCAGTGGTTTGTCACAGAACAGGTGGAAGAAGAGTCTTCTGCAGATGAAATCGTGCACAAGCTGAAGTTGATAGGAGACCAGGGAAGCGGGCTCTTACTGCTTGACCAGGAGCTGGGTCAGAGAGTATTCAGCCCTCCAGCCACGCAGGTGCAGACCTAGATCATTGCTGATAGGAGACGATCCAGATCATCCAAAAGAGGTGAAAAGAAGTGAATTTAGCTGCATATAACCTGAAGGATTTGCTGTTGGCTGCGATCAAGAGTGAAGTTGAAAGCAGAATAGTCTACGAAACAGTGGCAGAGAAAGTGAGGAATGCCTTCCTTAAGGAAAGACTCCAGTTCCTTGCTGGTGAGGAGA
>CAZFAR010000197.1:0-5223 GCA_964516825.1 uncultured Thermococci archaeon | reverse complement strand
TAAGAGCAGCCATACATCCTGATGTGACACGTGGAACACCCTCAGAGATCCTGAGAGCAGGAGTCACAATGATTTGAGATCCTAGGGCTACCAGGAAACATTGGCAGGCTATTCCTGAATACTATCTTCTACTGGTTTCCTTTCTGATATTGATGTCAACTGTTCGTATTCTTCCTTGCTGATTTTCCCTTTGGCGTACTGATCTTTAAGTGCTACCAGAATAACATCTTCTTTCGCCTTTGGTCTTCGCTTGCGCAGAAAAATGATTATCACTGCAACTACCACGACTATTACTATTGCAGCAACTCCAACAATGGCCATGATCCTGTTTCTCCGTATCCGCGCAATTTCATCACTGCACTGTTTGATCTTCTCCTCACAGGCTGCTATCTGGCCTAAATTATTGTGTTCTTCCCATTTGCTCTTAGACTGCCCGAACAGAGACTGAGCAGTTTCATATCCAATCGTACTAAAAGTACTTGGTGCTTTACTGAGGACATCTTCTCCTTCCTGGAATAGTGATACAGCCTCCATCTTTGTGACGCACTCCTTTACCCTTTCTGTGTAATTGATTTCTTCATACAGCAGTCTTGCCTTCTCAAACTCCTCAATCGCCTTATCGTACTCTTTCTTATCAAAGAGATCCAGAGCTGTGTCAAAGATTTCATCAGCGCTCATACCAATCTCACACTTTCTCATGTAATTACTGGCTTTTTCAATTCCTGTACTTGCTTCACGATTTGGATAGATATCATTGGATTCCTCAAACTTTTTGGCAGCTTCCTCAAATCTCGATCTTGCCTGAGAAAACTGGTGATCCACATACAGGGATAAAGCTTCAGTGATCACTTGCTGTGCCTGTTCGTTCATGGCCTCACACTGCTTATACGGTCCGCCAGGCTCGGCTAGCCATTTCACTGCATTATCCAGTAGATCCAGGTTCTGACTGCCAAAATTGTCTATTACCCAGTTGAAGAATGACCATGCGCCTCCAAAAAAGAGTGCTCTCCCTCTGCCTATCTCCATGGCTAGAAGAAGGTCAAAAGGACCTCTCTTCTCATCACCCTCCTTCGTGCCAACCCCCTCTTCTCTGACCATGTCGGCCCACGACCTCTCGCCAGTTCTCATCAATACTGCTCCTGATTCGTAGCTTGAAACGGGGATCCCCATGTTGAGGGCAAAGCGGTCTATACCATACGTGATTGGATGATCTGCAGTATCGAAAATGTAGATCTGGTGGCAATCTTCAGTGAATTTTTCAGCTTTTTCGTCAGCAACGACCACACTCTCTGGCTGGAAAAGCACATCAAAAGTGCGCGCAATACTGTTGTTAGGATATTCAATTGCTGCCAAAACGAACAAGCCGCCGCCATTTTCCACGAATTGTCTGATAGCCTCCATCTCTGTAGAACTGTAGCTCTCTTCAAATGAGGCCATGATCATGACATCGTAGTCTCTGAGAGTGATATAATCAAGCTCTCCCTTCTTCATGATATCTATGGAAGCTATTTTCCGAAGTTCCTTTGCAGCACTGCCATATCCCCAGTCTTCATCGTAGTTATCAAAAGAGTATCTCCAGTCAGGAGTCTCAAGTAACCAAAAAGATAAGAATTTCTGAACCGATTCATCCACAGAAGCGACTCTCGTCTCATCTACCAGTATCCTTATCGTGTCTTTTCCATGTACTTCCATTGTACTGAGAAGTACCAATACCACGAATACAAGAGCTTTAATCTTCCCCGTTTTATCACCACCTCAGTCTCTCTTCTATTCTATTGTCACTCCCACGAAATGATCTGTGAGCAAAGCTGACATTAGTATGTTAGTGTCAACTACAATTTGTGTTTTTTCTTCATCTATTTCCATGATTCTTCCCTTATTCTTTCTAATTCAGACAGATCTTCTTCAGTTAATGAAAGCTTCTCTTTACCCTTCTCAAATAGAGCCCATTTTATTTCTTCTTCCTTTATCAGCTCTTCAATCTTTCTCTTAATAGATGGCAACGGTATTTCTTCCGGCACTCTTACTGTTATTTCACTCATTCTGATCACTCGAGAGTACTACGTCCTCCGTCTATTAAAACCTTTCTTTGGAGTTTTCTCATGTGTGTTACACGTGTAACATTTTGGAACTGTCATTTCACCTACAGCATGTTCGCAATTCATCATGCTAAGTACACATCAGAAGTCCTATAGGCCAGCTAGGATACCTTTATAAGGCTGCATATGTGGGATGCAGAACGTGAAATTTCTCTCCCCCAAAATGTGAGGGGAGGGCGTTTTGCTCTTCGAGCTGGAAGAGATCAGGAGGGATTAGATGAAAGAAAAGAGGATTCCATCTTGGCTGTGGGGAGTGATCCTGGGAGCCACCACAGACAACCTGGGAGAAAAAGGTACACATACTATCTTGAGAAGAGCAGGACTCGAAAAGCACATAGGAGTGATCCCAGAAAATGATGGGGCACCTTCTATTTCTACGCATGAACTGTCTGCTTATCAGCAAGCTCTTTTTGACATTTTTGGAGAAGAAGGAGCAAAGCCTGTCCTTTTGCGAGCTGGAAAAGTTGGGTTCAGATTTGCACAGGACAATCTTCCCCCAGTAATGAAAGCTGCCAGCAAAGTATTGATTCTTCTTCCTGAGAAAAAGAGACTGGAAAAAGTGTTGACAGGATTCATCGATGTGTGGAATGATATTATGGGAACTCAGGGCTCAGTCCTTGAAGAAGATGGCAACATGGTGATAGAATTTTGTGACTCGCCTCTCTGTGGCGTTCTTTCTACTCAGAATCCTGCAGGCTTTGTGGTCACTGGAATACTTACGGAGCTAGTTGGAGCTAATGTAGGTCCTGATTATCAGATCATGGAGACTATGTGCCTGGCAAAGGGAGATCCTATGTGTAAGTACAGAATAAAGAGAATGTAAGAGAGATCATGCAACTCTCAAAAGCATTCAATTGAATGGTTGCCACTTTTTCTTGATTTGTTACACGTGTAACATTTTTGAAAGCTACATTTTCTGAAAGTGGCAACCTGGAAGATAGAATCCAGTACTAACAGTGGAATATACTTTGTCGTAGGGAGGCTCATTCCCGTGAGCTTTCTCCTCTTTTCCATAATAAACGAAAGAGATTTCATACTTCGAAAGGATATATCCAGGATAATCTGTGTAGAACAACTGGGTGTCTTCTGTTCTTTCCCTGATACCAGGTGCTCCAAATTGGTATGCACCCTTGACAGCAGCTCTCCCGGAAAAGAAAGAAAGAAGAGGTGCAGTCCTCCATTCAGACATGACAGTTCCTGAAACAGAATTTTCGTTCAGCCAGACAAAGGCTTCCCTTTCTTCGTGTGTTACTACTGAACTGTACTTTTCAATGTACCAGTATCCCTGAGCATAAGAGAGCAAAAAGAGAATAAGAATTGAAAGAGAGTAATACACTTTGGGAATCCTTATACTGGATACTGCTATACCTGCCAGAATGCAGACAGGGAATGCAAGAAATTCTATGAACCTGTACGGAAGAGATACTGGATTCTGGGAAAGCAGAAAGAGAGTGCCTGAAAATGAAAGCAGAAATATGCTCCTTCTATCTTTGGTCAAGAAAGTCAATCCCAAGAAGGTCAATGAAGTCTGTATCCAGCCCAATTTCTGAGGATAAATGTTCAAGGGCTCTTTTCCTCCGTATGGTATAAAGGAGGGAAGAGAATGAACTGCCCACATAAAAGCAATTGCTCCAGAGAGTATTACAACCAAAAGGAAATGCTTCCAGTAGTTCTCTCTCAGTACAACAAAGGCAGAAATAGTGTAGATGAACAGAATGAAGAAGAAAGCAGCAGTTGTTATCCCGTGGGTCAAAATGAGCAATCCACCCATGACCCCTGTCATTTTCCAGTTGCTTTTCCAGAAAAAGGTCAGTCCTGCATTGAAAAAAATGAAGGAAAGTGCTTCTGGCGTGTAAGAGAGCCCTCGATCCAGAAGAATCGGGCACACTGAGGCAAATAAACAGGAGACAAGTGCAATCTTCTCGTTCATGATTACTTTTACAAGAATGTAAAAGGTGTATATGGTGACAGCAAATAGAAAAGGAGGCAGAAAACGGGCCAATGTTTCCAGAGGAATATCAGTGGTTGTATAGATGGCAGCAGTCATGAAATGAAAGAGAGGAGGATAGGTATGGGGTCTTCCTTCAGGTCCAAAGGAGCCAGAATCCCAGAAAAATTCTCCCTGGCTGAATTGCCTTGAAATTTGCAGGTGATACCAGACATCCCACGAGAGGGGAAGATCAGATTTTACAGAGCTCTGGAGTATCAGGGTGAAGGAGAGTAAACAAATGAGCAGTATGAGGTATTTGGACTGCATGGTTCGATTCGTTCAGTGGGCAGATAAAGGTATCTTTTATTCATGTCATAGTCAGAACTGTTCCCGATTTGTAAGACCTCATGAGTTGATTTTACTGTTACACGTGTAACATTACCAACAATCCTTGAGAGATACCTTTTTAAGAGGGTAAAGGCACCTAAACCAGGTGAAACAATGGATCCAAGAGTGACAGAACATGCAAAAATTCTGGTAGACTACTCCTGCGAAGTAAGAAAGGGAGACCATGTCATCGTGGTGGTGGAGGACTTCGGGCAGGAGCTGGCACGCGAGATCGTGAAAGAGGTAGCCAAAAAAGGGGGAACTACAGTCATTGTGCAGAAATCCCCTGAAATGGAGAGAGCTCTTCTTGATGCAGTACCTGACGAGTATGTGGACATGTTCCCGGATCACTACTTTGAGATGATCAAGAAGACTGATGTGTATATCAAGATCCAGTCTACAGCAAACACGAGAGCTCTGGGAAATGCAGTTCCTGAAAAGTATTTGAAGTACCAGCTGATGCAGAAGCCAATGAAGGACATCATTTTGGAGAGGCGATGGTGCGGTACTGTGACTCCTACGAATGCGTTAGCCCAGGAGGCAGGAATGTCTTTGGAAGAGTATGAGGATTTCGTGTATGATGCTATTATTCGGGACTGGAAGAAAGAAGCAGAGACCATGTACAAGGTGAAGGATGTCCTAGACAAGGGAAAGAGAGTGGTAATTGAGGGCGAGGAAACGAAGCTGACCATGTCTATTGACGGGAGAGTTGCTGTAGCATCTGTGGGAGAACATAACATGCCTTCTGGAGAAGTGTTCACAGCTCCTGTAGATGATTCTACAGATGGGTATATCTACTTTGACATA
>CAZFAR010000196.1:0-5275 GCA_964516825.1 uncultured Thermococci archaeon | reverse complement strand
ACATTCACATTATTCCTGCCAATAACACTATTTCAAGGACTATAGATGCAATCAGAACATACCAGAAAGTCACGATAGAGGGATTCCTCGTTAATGTTTATAGTGATGGTAGATGGATCTGGAAGACCAGTGTGACATGGACAGATACAGGAGAGGGCTCATGTGAGGTTTTGTATATCACGAGAGTAGAAATTGGAAATGCAGTATGAGCAGATCAGATACTGATGAATTGGCACTTGAATCAGGTTTCCAGAAAGTGTTACACGTGTAACAAATGATTGAAATCGGCGAATATCCATCATCACTGACCCATATAATATCCGTCACCATGAAGTGTGATACAGACTACAGCTCCCGTGCATTTTCAAGAATTCCCTGAATAAAAGGTTCCTGCTTCATTTGTTCGAACTCTTCCTTCGTGTACACTAGAGGCTCAATAGGAAGAGAGGTAAGATTCAGCATACTCGAAATTCTCTGGAAGAACCGTTCTTTGAAATCTCCAACAATGATCAGATCAATGTCACTTCCTTCGTGCAACTTGTTTTCAGCT
The DNA here is from genome assembly GCA_964516825.1 of uncultured Thermococci archaeon. GTDB lineage: Archaea > Methanobacteriota_B > Thermococci > Methanofastidiosales > SZ-28-30 > SZ-28-30. Next base: position 4,725 of record CAZFAR010000196.1, on the reverse strand, counting down.
GCTGATCCAAAAAGGTATACATGATAAATTGTGTAAAGGGAACGCAGTTTCTTGACAAAGATTTCTAGTTCTTGATATACTTCTTCACGCTTCTCAATATTGATTCTGCATAATTTATGCATGTATCAGCATCCTCCTTTGAATAATAATGAGCCGGAATGTCTTCTCCAGGTAATCCATTTGGATACCTCGTGGGTATGTAGTAACTATCAAGTATTTTGGCATGTTTCAAGGGAATATCAAAGGATTCATATTTCTGAGCTTCTATCAGGAGTTCAGCAGTAGAATGCGTTATGATTGCTCTCAGCCCTTGAGCATGCAAGAAAGCCTTCAGTGCTTTTTCAGCAGCTTGTTGTGCCTGAAAACAAGCCCATTCGAAATGTTCTGATTCCGTGCTATCATGTGCAGCATCGAAGTCAGCTTCTGCTTGCTTTAGCCATCTTAGACTGGAGTTCATCGATTTCGACTGATTGTCTTTCATGAGTACCTCTCCCACAGTTTTGATCCTTCTATGCAAATCACTCTTACCTTGTTCATCACTCTATTTGTAAGACAAGAACTTATAGCCTTTTCTGTCAGTAGCCAAGCGTCTCGTGAGGAGAATGTTGGAGCCATTTTTTGGTTGTTTTCTACGTTAGAAGCATGAGTGATTCTATTTCCTTCTTTGACGGCATACTATCCATGGCCCCGTACCTTGTGGTGGATACAGCTCCTGCTGCATTCCCGAACTGCAATGCTTCACCAACAGAACCTCCCTTCATTATCTTGTATATGAATCCCGCACAAAATGCATCTCCTGCCCCTGTAGTATCCACAGATTCAACAGAAAATCCCCTACTTGTAATATCCTCTTTCACGTAGTAGCTGCCCCTTTTCCCTTTCGTGATAATGAAGTTTCCATCCCTCACATCAATAGCTGAATAAGTCTTTTCATTCATGATAGCAAAATCAGCATCACGTACAATATCCTCCAGATCTGAGCCAAGGGACAAATGCACATTCTTCACTCTCAGAAAACTTCTCGCATCGATCTTCCTGGCTAAATCTACTGCTCTTCGAGCTACTGATGCAAACCAATCTCCAATGTACAAGGCTTTTGCCTCCAAAATGCACTCTACTGGCAGTTCTTCACCTGTTTTGAGAACGCATTCAGTATCTGCAATGATAGCTTTCTCTCCCCTTTTGTTGATAAGAACGACTGTCCTTGACGTTTTACCTGAAATGTTCACCCCTCTAATGTCCACTCCTTCTGATATTAGTCTGTTTAACAGAAGTATGCCCTCCTGGTCTCTTCCCACCTTGCTGATCAATCCTGTATACACTCCCAGCCTGGACAGTCCCACTGAGACATTAGCAGAAGACCCTCCACAGAACTGCTTCGACCAGTGAGCCAGAGATATCTCATCAGGAGAAGGAAAATCGTCTATTAAAGACACGGAATCCACTGCACTGGATCCAATGCACACTGCATCATTCATGTAGTCCGTCCTCAAATATCTTTCTGATTCGTTCACTATCTATCCCATACCTCCTGGCGAGATCACTAATTTTCCTGATGTAGAAGTATGCTACCTCCACAATGATCTCCTGCATAGTCTCTGAAGATATGCTTTCCGGATCATAGATGAGAAATATGAGCCACCTCCTAGAAGGTTCCACTTTAAAGTATTTCAACCACACATTCTTTTCTCCTTCCAGCTTTTCCATGCCCTCTGTCAGAACATGCAGAGTCACTAACTCTTTTAAATGATTGATAACAGTCTTGTTAGAGTAGGGTAAGCTCGCAATCAATGTCTTCTGGTACACCTTGTCCTTGCCGCAGAATGCAGTCAATATTCTCAGATTCACTTCAGAACCAAAGACAGCAGACAACATGGTCAGCTGGGCATCCCTCTCATGTGGGAGGAAAATCACGTAGGGTAAGAGGTCATCTGTAATGGGAAGCAGTCTTTCATCCATGCACCTAATAGGGGGGAAAACCTTTTATACCTATTGTACTCTTTGAATGTCTAGTGTAGTTTGCTACACAGGATGGATGCAGATGACACTTCGTAACAACGTAGTACCCCGAAAGTTGAATGGAACAGAGATCGCCCTGAGTGGTGTCATGGCTGCTGTCATGGCAGTGGCTGCTTTCATACCTGTCACAGTGGTGGCAGGTGTAGGTAAAGTCATATCTGCAGCAGTGATGCTTGAACCCTTGATCGGCGTTCTCCTGGGACCAATCCTGGGCATGTATGCAGCAGGTGTGGGTGCTTTTGCAGGACAGATTCTCGCTCCTCAGGGTGCTATCTTCGGCTTGCTCACTTTCATACCTCCCACAGTGGGTGCTACAACTGCAGGGTTTCTAGCACATAGAAGGTGGAAAATTGGTGTTGCCATCATGGTGGCAACTTTATTGTTTTGGTATTCAACGAAGATTGGGAGACAGCTTTACTACTACCCGTACATGCTGTTCATATTTTTGGGGTTAGCACTCACGTTCAGAAGCAATCTGGGTGAATGGATTCACGTAAAATACAATGAAATTGTGGGATTTAAAGGAACAGGAATCAGAATCATGATTCTAGGGCTGTTTCTGGTCATGTCTGGACATATCATCTTCTTTGTATACACAGGAGAATTTTTTGTAGCGGGAATCATTGGTGCATTACTGGCTGTTTTATTTCTGCTTGGATATTTTCTGGCTCGGAATGACTTTCTAAGGAAGAGTTCTCTGGTAGCATCTCTTGCTGGAGGAGTCATATTAATTTCCGGGATTGTAGCCAGCGCACATGGTTTGATTTCAACCCTTACAGTAATTCTTATTCTGACTACTTTTTTCTTTTTTGCTCTGGTCCTGTCAGGATACAAGGAGTACTATCCTGCTTTTCTTTTTTCAGGTACAGTAACTGGAATTTCAGGCATCATTCTCTTGGTTCAGGCCCCTCTGGCTGAGATTCATGTGCTGCAGACTGCATCATACTTGCTCATTGTTGCAGGAACTTTTCTGTTTTCACTGGTACGCTTCAGGAAAGAGATGTCTCTGAAAAAATGGTCTGGGGTTACTCTGTTTGCAGCAGGGATTTCCGGCCTAGTTCAGCAAGTTCTGCTGCTCTCTTCAGATTCCCAGGTTCTGAAAAGGGAACTTCTCAGACTGGAGGAAATTCCTTTCTCGACGACTGTCTCGGGAATTGAGCTGGATATCACCACCCTTACAGACTATTACACGCAAAAAGTGATTCCCTTGTACCTGAATCACATTGGATGGTTTCTCATTTTCGTAGCATTGATTGTCATCGGTACCTCTTTCTTCCTGAATGTTTCAATAGAGAAGCTGTCTGTCGCCTACTTCATCATCTCTGGATGCGCTGTCCTATCTGATCTGATGATCGGCAACTTTCTGGCCATCCAGGTCCTGGAGTTAAATGCAGGAATGTTCAGAGCTTTTCTCTTCATTTACCCGGTGGAAAGAATGTTCATGGCATTTTTTGCTACCATCTTTGGAATGGGGGTACTCGTTTCGTTGAAGAAATATGGGATTTATAACATGATCAGGAGGTGATATTTGTGAGAAGATTCGTACTGCTCTTGCTGCTCTTTGTCGCAGGATGTCTTGGTCAGTCAAAAACTATCGAGTTGGACGTGGAAACACTAAAGACACTTCCCTACACGACAATTACAACGCCAGATCCCCATCTGGAAGCCACCATCGAGTACGGAGGAGTCCTCTTGAAGGATGTTCTTGATGCTTTTGATGTAAAAGATGCGAAAGAAGTAAAAATCGTTGCAAAAGATGGGTATACTGCAGTGATCAGAGTGGAGGACCTAAATCTAGGAATTCTCATAGCATACATGGCAGACGGCAAGGAAATATCAGAGGAATCAGGTGGCCCCATAAAAGTGATCTTTTCTGAAGAAGCTCAGAAAGTGTATGGTCCTGAAAACTGGGTGTGGTGGATAACGAAACTTGAGATACTATAAGAATGAGTACAGATACAATCTGTTCGGCGATTCTGTCACTAACCTGAACTTATGTCTACTGTATCGGAGACAGCTTTCTCTCAACAAGAATATACAGACAAATCCCCACAAAAATGAGAACAAAGGAACAGGAAGCTTCCTTTTCCTGGGGTGCTGTTACCTCAGGTATTCTTCCGTCAAAGTCTACATCAGTATCTAACCCGAGTAAGAAGCAGATCAATGGTGCAATGTCCACCTGGTTGCAGCGCGTGTACCCTTGAGGGATTCCTGGTCCTGCCATGTACAGAGGAGTGTCCTGTTCATCAGTAGACCCATGCATTCCCTTGTAGTTCTTGAGCAGGGGCTCTGGAATGAACAGATAGTCTTTCTCAGCCAGAACAATGAGATCGGGAGCAGTTTTGTGATCAATATGGTATTCTGGATAATCTTCGGGTTCAATGATCCCTTTGACTCCTTTCTGTTTCAGGACAAATTCTTTAACTCCCTCTTCTACATTGTATAGGAACGCGCATCTTCCCACGTGGAGTGGCCAGGTCTCGTAATGTGCATTCCTGAGCAGGACATGGATGGGAACTGCTCTTGAGACTGGGCTCATGCCATGGTCTGCTGTCACAATCAGTGTGGCATCTTTCAGGGAAGCTCTCAATGAATAAATGAGATTCTGAACATGTACTACAGCCTCTTTGGTTTCCTTTGATTCAGGCCCATATCCGTGGCCAAATTCGTCGAGTAAAGGTACATTGACACAGATAAAATCTGGAT
>CAZFAR010000195.1:0-5324 GCA_964516825.1 uncultured Thermococci archaeon | reverse complement strand
TGAAGTTGGCAGAAGAGCAGACTGATGGACAGATTGGACGGGAGGACTTTTACACAGTTCCCAGTGTGGTGCCAGTCTCACATTTTGTTGAAGCACTGACAGGAAAACCTCAGATAGAGTTTACGTGCCACTTCACCTGTGGAACAGCTACTTACGTGTTCAAGGATGGAGACAGGTTGGTGCCTATTACGCGGTTCATCGATGTGAAGGGAATGATGGACTATCTGGAGACACTCTCTGAAAAACCCATTTCCTGGTGGAAGAAACCCTTTGTTGGTGTGCGATTGTTGAACAAACTGAGGAGATCCATAGATGATGAAAAGAAACCTGATTACCTGAATATCAGAAAGCTCCTCACAGATATTTTGATGGGGGGGAAATACTTGGATGAGTTCTCCTACGAGGCAGTGCTGATCGGATGCATGCATTTCCAGGATGGCTACAATTTCGACATAGAGAGAGTTCAGAGATGTGCTATTCACTATGCAGTCCCTGATGGAAGAATAATACCTTTCTGCCCCTTTAACACAGTGCATAGAAAAGAGTTTGAAAGAGAATATGCACGACAGAAGGGCACTCTAAGAGTGAAAGAAGTCACAGTCTAGCTCATTTTTGTATTTTTTCTTCTCTTTTTCCTCTTCTTGTATGCACTTTTGTTACACGTGTAACAGTGAGCAGATTTCTTTTTCTTGATTGACTAATTCTTTCCAGATACAATCTGTCATTTACGGAATAACCATCTATCTGGGATATAACGTTAACCGGGAAATACACCGGAGGCCACATTACCTATATCAAGAGCTATGCCAGACAGAAGAGCACAAACACCGCACACCACCAGGAGGACTGCCAGCACCTTTACCATGGCTTCACTTTCCGGTATGTGTGCTCCTGGGAGTTCTTTGCGAAACATGACAATTATTCGTGCACCATCCTGGCGAAATATCCAATGTAAGAGGGAAGCCCAAATTCCAAGTATGATACACCACGAAAGAATAGTATATATATTCAAATCCCTTAGAAAGACAAAAAACGGATCATCAAATCCGCCAGCACCTTGCAGGCATCCCAGGAGTAGCGAGGGAATGATAAAGAACATAAAAATACCCTTCAAGAGCTTCTGAGATTCTTCAGCCATTTCTGGATGCTCTTTCACTTTTGATGACAGGCGAAACCATAACTGAAGAGAGAATAGAATTCCAAGAAGTGCACCAATGAACCAGATGTATCTGGCAAAGAATAAAAGCATCTGCAGATGAACCACCTCCTTTTTCCAGGAATAGAACTCTTATGAGCTGCAGCACTGTGGTCCTGCTGTATGGACTGTAAACAGACCACAGATGCCAACTCCGTATTCGGTATCTTCATTTTGTGAACCATGGGAAATCCTCCTTCCTAATAAGTGTTAATCAAATATAAGTCTAACGGTACAGACATGATCATCTATGATAGCCTTGATAGGAAAACAATATTGAACCCATGGACCTATTCTTCCTTTTCTTAATCTCTGATCTTTTCAAAAGACTTTCGAACCTCATAGGTATCATAAATGATTGTCAGTTCTTTTATTTTGCCATCACAGGAAAATTCAGCAATATCAACGCATTCAAAGGAAGTCTTTGTCCCATCCTTAAGTATCCATTCATATGAAAAATGGGCAGCACCTTTTCTTTCACTTGTAAACACATCCAAGAGCGTTATCACCGATTTTATGGTATCCCTAGACAGCTCCCTGTAGAAATGTGATGCTTCTACCCTTCCGTACAAAGGGGAATTGACAACTGCGCCATCAGCAAACAGCTCCATGATATCCTCGTAACAGCCTTTTTCCAGAGCCTGCAGGTACTGCTTCAGTAAGCTTTCAATTTCCATAGCTGCCAGTAAGACCCTGGGTTATAAACGTTTTGAAATACCTTTTACCTGAAAACATTTTTCAATTGAACACATTTTCAATTGTTACACGTGTAACATCCTCTTTCTCTTATATGTTCTCTCAAGTTTTTGGCAAGAAAAACTCTCCAGAATGCTAATAAAGGAAAGTAATCAGATCAATCTTAATGTGGGATCACCAAACAGCACAAAACACAGCCATGCAATGTTTCTATTGTGAAATGCACTCTCTTTTGCCATCCGCAATGCTTCACCAAGACTGTAATGGTGGAGGCTGTTCCTGTAAAATGTAATAGCCAATTGAGCTGCAGCCACATCATGTATGTCCCATAGACTGCCAATATATCCTACAGCACCACCGCGCAGGAATGCTTCTGCCAGTTCAGTGTTGACCACTCCTGCTGATTTGCAGCCATTGATGAATACAATTGGTCTCCCTCTCACAGTTTTTCGAATAGTATCAGAGTCAAGGATTCCATCAGAAAGCTGCAGTCCAGATTCGTCTACGTGTCCTGCGTAGTGAATGATCGTGTATCCAGAGCGTAAGTAAGAACGCACACTTTCACAGGTGGCTGCACTTCTCCTTATATAGGAGGTAGCTATCAACTTTTTGAGTTCAGCCTCTACGTATTCGCATTCGGCAACTGCTCCTCTCAGATTCTCCTTGGGATCTGCAATAATTAAAGCGCGAAGAGCATCAGAATCTTCAGGTGACCTCATTTCTGCCGGTCCTGCAATTCTCAACCGCCGCCCAATAGCATATTTCAATGCAAAGAACTCGTCGGCCCACATCAATTCAAAAGGAATATCGTTCGCATTCGTCTCCAGCACTATGTGGGACATCTCACTCTTGAGCAAGGATTCAGAACCTGCACATTCCAAAAGAGTTTTCCCCTTCTCCTGCAGAAGTTTGAAAAATGACTGAAATGTACGAGGCTTGATCTGATAGTGGCCAAAGAGGTTCATTAAATTCAGGGTCAGCCCCACCAGTCTATTGATGTCAAAAGATGCAGATCTGAGATCATTTCTGTCCATGAAGGTTGACCATTTTAATGCTGAAATTGTCCCTCCTGCACTCTCAAGAGAAACTTCTATCCCATCAGGTCTCTCCAGTATTGATATAATGACAGTTTTCGGTGGTGAAATCCTTCTCTTTCCCGCAATGTATTCAAGGAGGTCTCTGTCCTTTTCAGGAAGTTCAGTTTTGCGAAGGTCCAGCTTCTTGATGAAGGCATTCATCTCCTCAGAAGGGGGCAGTCCGTACTTGAGACCCTCTGCACTCTCGTAAAGGGTCAATCTGCCTTCTTCTGTCAATTCATTCAAAAGTGGATAGGTATCCACCAGGGTTAATCCAAATCTGTCTGCTACTGTCTCCGGGTCCAGGACGTACTCATTCTGACTCCATTCTACGATGTCATCGTGACGCTTCTGTAATTGTTCTTCTCTCCCCTGCAAGTAGAGTGTAACAGGGACCAGAACTACTGGCGTCATGGAAAACCAGAAGAGTACTTCCCAGATCGAGCAGCCTGCAAAGGTTTCCCTTGGGAGCAGACTGGAGAAAACATCTTTCAAAAAGGAATGAGGCTGAGAAGATTTGAATGGGAGGGGATTGGGAAAAAAGTGCTCAATTGCTTTGTATTTTTCAGATTTTACGACATATTCTCTCACTGCTAGTACGAAGAGGGGAGCAATTATCAGAAAGAGCACAACAGCATCCTGCCTCACCAGGGAGTATATGACAGCAAACGGTATGCCAATGCTGAAGGCAACATCTCTGGCATAGTTCACCTCGTATGAGAGAATCGCATGGAGTATGCCCATTACCCATACCCAGAAGAGGATGAGCGTGATAGTTGTCTGGAGGTAGTCTGCTTTTGTTATCAGATGGACAAGATCAATGAAGATGATACAGGAGAGTATTGCCACAAGTTTATGTGCTGTTGTGTAATGATGTTCCTGTCTGTAATACCAGCGAGATAGAAGAAAGAAGAGAGTAATGTAGAATAGACGGAGCAGACGTTCATCTGTATTGTAATCTACCCCCTTTGTTATGTCCTGGACGAGTATGAAGGCATTCAAGACCAGAATCCCCAGAAAGGAAAGGGCAAACAAGTAGAAAGATACGTACGTTGTCTCAAACAGCCTCTGATGTGTATGGTGAAAGAATCTTTGATGCTTTGTATGTGCCTTGACGAGCATTTCAGGTGTGGGAGGCCTTCTTGAACGGATCAGCCGCGCCCAGAATTTCTGGAGTGAGAACAGATCATTAACAATGACAGCTGCAGCAAGTATACCGCCACCTATGAGGACCATGAAGAACTGCCATTCCTCCTCATTCATTAGAGGACCTTGCGATGGAGCAATAAAAACTTTTGCATCCATTTTCTCTGTGTACAATTTGTTATTCAAATGCATCATTTGAAGCATAAATCTATTTGAAGTATATCTACAGAATGCAGAATAAAAAACTGTTTTCTGGAATGAATTGATGTGAAGAATTTGTCTCAAAATCTGATTTCAGGTTCACAGTTCACTGACGTACAAACGTTTTAATGTTACACTTGTAACATGATCAGACTTCAGACTTCACAGAATTAAGGCCCAGGCCCTTCAGCGAAGAGTTCTTCATTGTATACTTCTATTCCTGAATTAGTTATCTTCAGCGGTCTCATATCTTCGTCAAATCCTGTTCCGCGCATCTTCTGTATCTCAATGGCTCTCCTTTTTCTACCACTCTCAATGAATGTGTGCAATTTTAACACTCCATCACTGATGTAGTTTTCAAGACTGGGAATATCTTCTGTAGTCTCTGAAGTCAGGATACAGGTGCAGCCAGAATCAATTATGAATTCCATAAGCCGGAAGAGCATTCTTCGTTTCTTGACTTCATCTCCATAGAACATTTTCAGAGTGCTTAATGAGTCTATGGCAATCCTTCTGGAATTACTCTTTAGAGAGGCTGAGATCAATCGGGTAACACTGGGAAGGTTAATAATGACATCAGCTTCTGTCACATGGTCCGGCTTTGGAGATGTAGCACCCAATACTGTGGTGAGGCTGGGACCTGCCTCCCGTCTGTCTGTTTTTTCAACTGGATTAATGAAGGTGATCTGGTCGAGATCCCATCCGAAGGTATCCACATTTCGCTGGATGCGTTCTTGGGTCTCACCCAAGGAGAGGAAGATGCAGTCTTCTCCCTCAAGAATGCCGCGCATGAGAAACTGGATAGATAGAATAGTCTTTCCTGAGCCGGGCCCTCCCGCTACAATGATGGTGCTGTTCTCGGGGAATCCACCGCCAAGCATTCTGTCGAGGCCAACAATGCCTGTAGGTATTTTTTTCATGGCGAATCTTGTGAATTGAAATATTTAAGGTTTTCTTTTCTGGTTCAGCACTCAAGATCATCATCATCGGCTATCTCAGCAGGGTTCTCT
>CAZFAR010000194.1:0-5334 GCA_964516825.1 uncultured Thermococci archaeon | reverse complement strand
AACTGTTGAAGGAAATATTGTTGCGAAATCCCCTCTTCATTTTCTTATCACGGCCAGCTCAACAGTTCGCCAGAGCAATTGTTACACGTGTAACGTAACATCATCCTCATGCGGAATTACCAACAGCTCAAAGTGCCCCTCATATTCCCAGTACTCTCATGACCTGTGGCGTCACAAAAGCCTCAATAACTGCTGCAACCACCAGCATCGGTATAACCACTGCAAACAATTTCAAAGACTGCCATCCTGGTCTGATCTCTCTCAAGAACATATCTCTTCCCGACAATCCCAGAGGAGGAAATACATACCCAATACATGCTTTCAAGACGGAAACGCCAAATCTCATTCCCACTGCTGAAGCCAGAACTAAGGCAGGAAGCTCCAAAATACCATGAGGCAGTATAGCAGCAAAATAATGCGCCCAGCTCATTTCAATTATTCCAGGAGCTGCCCCAATGACAATTCCATTGAAAAACATGATAAAAGGAGGTACAAGCAGTCCTATCACCGGGAAAAACGGAGCAAAAATACCAGAAAGCACTGCCACGCCTGAATTGTTCCCAAAAATAAAAATGCTTTGCTGATAGGTCGGAATCGATAGAATCCTTTCTCCTTCCCGAGCCAGATCCTCAAAGATACCCTGGAGGAGTCCATGCAGTAGACTCTGCAGCAGTACACCTACTGCAAATCCACCTACAAGAAAAAGAGTAATTATCACGATGTATACTCTTGTATTCTTTAGCAAATATCTGATATCTTCTCTAGTCGTTTTTCTGGCAATTACTGCAAACAGGAAAAGAGCAATCACTGACTCAAGAAATCCTCTCTTCACCAATATGGACAGCAAAGATGCGAAATCGTCCTGGAAGATACCATAGAAAGAGAATATGAATCGCACACCTATCAAAGCAGTAGCTGACCCAATAATGAGAAATGTTCTCGCCCAATTGATCCTTTGTCCTGGCATAGTACTTCCACTGGAAAGAATCTTATAAATGTATTGGTTCAAACACTGAAATGTTGAGCCCCAATATTTCTTCGCTACACCTTAGCTAAACAGTTTTAAAGGTACAACGTAAACTCTGTCTGGTGATCATCAATGAAAGAATTACTCATGGGAAATGAAGCAATTGCCAGAGGTGCTATAGAAGCTGATGTAAAAGTAGTGGCCGCGTATCCTGGTACTCCCTCATCTGAAATCCCTATGGCTATCTCGAAGATTGCCAAGGAATACGGCATCTACTTCGAATGGTCTACTAACGAAAAGGTTGCCTATGAGGTAGCTTTTGCAGGTGCATTAACTGGACTGCGCTCCATGGTGACTATGAAGCATGTTGGATTGAACGTAGCCTCAGATGCGTTCATGGCTTCAGCTGAAGTAGGCGTGGATGGTGGGCTCGTCGTAGTATCAGCAGATGATCCTTCGATGCATTCCTCCCAGAATGAGCAGGATAACCGATATTACGCCAGACTGGGGAATGTTCCCTGCATTGAACCTGTATCACCTCAGGAAGCGAAAGATTTCACAGTTGAGGCCTTCAAAATCAGTGAAGAATACAATCTTCCTGTCATGCTGCGCACCACCACGAGGGTGAATCACACGAGAGGTGATGTCGAAATCGGTAATATTCTCTCTCTAGAGCGCATTCCTCATTTTGAAAAGAATCCGAAGCGATTCGTCACTGTCCCTTCCAATGCGCGTGTATTAAGACTGAAGCAGCTGGAAAAAATGGAATCTCTAAGGATTGATCTTGATACTACAGAAGGTAAGGGCAGCCTCGGCATCATTGCTTCAGGCATTGCCTACAACTACGCAAAAGAGGCAGTATCCATTCTGGAACTGGAAGCTGAAATCTACAAACTGGCGGTCACTCACCCGCTTTCAGAGAATCTGATTAGTTTTCTCAGAAGGCACGATGAAGTCATCGTAGTAGAAGAATTAGAACCTGTAATAGAAACTGAGATCAGGGCCATAGCCCAGAAAGAGGGCATTCCCGTGAAAATCTACGGAAAAGAATTCATTCCCCGCGCTTATGAGTTGAATACGACAAGGATAACTAACGCGTTCCGGAAATACAAAGGACTTCCAGAAAAAGTAATAGAAGAACTCCCGATTCCAGTGCGACCTCCTGTTTTGTGTCCAGGATGTCCCCACAGAGCCACCTTCTATGCCATGAAGAAAGCTGCTCCCAAGGGGATCTACCCCTCAGATATTGGATGTTACACTCTGGGTTTCGTACCTCCAATAAGTGCTGTGGATACCTGCTTCTGCATGGGAGCCTCCATTGGATTCTCCTGCGGATTGTCAAAATTAGTTCCAGAGAAAATATTGTGTTCTATTGGTGACTCCACCTTCATGCATGCGGGGCTTCCTGCTCTAGTTAATGCAGTTTACAACCAGCACAAGTTCGTGGTCGTAATCCTGGACAATGAAACCACAGCAATGACCGGTCACCAACCCCATCCAGGCACAGGTGTTACAGGCATGGGAGAAAAGGTACCAAAAGTGTACCCTGAAAAGCTGGCAGAAGCTATGGGCATCCACACTGATGTCATCGATCCTCACGATGTGAAGAATGCAGTGAAAGTCATGAAGGAAGCAGTTAACGCAGACGAGCTGAGAGTGGTCATAGCCAGGAGGAAATGCATCTTCCTGGAAGGTGCAGAGAGAGGAAATCCCCACACTGTTACAGACGAATGCACAGGATGCCAGTTATGCATCAACCAGCTGGGCTGCCCGGCCATGGACTTTCAGAATGAAAAGGCATTCATCAACGAATTGTGTACTGGATGCGGCGTGTGCGCTCAAGTATGCCCTGCCAAAGCGATTGAGGTGGTCTCATGAAGTACGATATCGTTCTCGGTGGAGTGGGAGGACAGGGGATCCTTTTAGCTTCCCAGGTTGTAGCAAAGGCTGCTCTCAATAAAGGATTCAAGGTAATGATGGCAGAAACCCACGGCATGGCCCAGAGAGGAGGATCTGTAGTCTCCCATGTCAGATTTGGTGATGTCTACGGCGCTCTGGTCCCTGAAGGTCAGGGTGACCTGGTGGTCGGGTTCGAATACATGGAAGCTTTCAGACAGTTGAAATTCCTGAAAAAGGGAGGAAAGCTCCTCATAAATACGCATAAAATCAAGCCTGTAACGTTAAATACATATCCTCCCCTTGAATACGATCTTGGTGACTACACTGTCTTAAGAGTAGATGCTACCAGAATTGCTGTAGATCTGGGAAATGTCATCGTAACCAACATGGTAATATTAGGTGCTCTGTCGACCTGCAATTTACCTCTATCAGAACAGGAAATAAGAGACGCTTTGACAGAAAGTGTTCCAGCCCAATTTCTAAAAATGGATTTGGAAGCTTTCGAACAGGGAGTCAAGGCAGTGCGATAACTGTTTCCCCTGCTCTCACGTGGTCTCCTTCTTCTACTGTGAGTGCGTAAGTACAGGGCAGAATGATCACCACCTGGGAACCCAGAACAATCCTCCCAATCTTATCTCCCTTCTTGAGAAAATCCCCCTCATTTACGAAACACTGGATTCTCCTGACGAATTTCCCTGCTATCTGGATCACGACCATTCTGGTTTCTCCATCAATGATTATGACATTTCTTTCGTTCTCTAATGCCAGGCTGCTTGCCATGTGATAAGTACCTTCCAGGTATATGATTTCTGTGACAGTTCCCTTTAGAGGGCTCCTATTGACATGTACATCTATAGCATTCATGAAAATAGCTATTAAGTAACAGTCTTCATTCAAGAATCCCTTTAATTCTTCGAGGTGGATCTCTTCCCCATTCTTTATTACGACAGGAACATCTCCTGCCTTCACTTTTTCTATGGCAATGACCTTCCCATCTGCAGGCGATACTACCCCCTCGTGCGGAATGTGTCTTTCAGGGTCCCTGAAGAACTGGAGAATAAATATGAGCAGAGCAATAACAGGGACTGCTAACCACTTCTTTTTCATAGCTTTGGAAAGGTGAGGAAGTATAAAAGTTTTGTGTATGCAGATTCTTGAAAAGGGGCAGTCTCTTGAGAATCGATTTTCAGTTCAGTTTCAGAATCAGAGAGCGGTCGATTCTTCATCGAGAATTTGAAATGCTACACGTGTAGCATTCAATTGCCTTTTTCTCTTCAAGAACAGCCAAAAAAAAGAAATATCCTCTTAGTTTTCTAATCTCTCGGAAATCGTTACGATCCTGAATATTGAGCTTCTACTCGTGCGTCATATCGTCATATCGTATCGCGTATTGAGCTTTCGACATTTCTGGAGTGTGTATGCGAGTGAATACCAGTAAGTACTTGTATTGTTTCTTTGGTCGTTACACGTGTAACGAAGTACTATAATATATATTTTTTATGAGCTATTATGTTAAACTTACTATTTGATGGTCAGTTGCAGTACAAAATCCAAGTTATAGACATTTGTTCCCCCCTTCTTCTGTGATAATCCCCAATTCATATGCTGTCTCATACGTCCCCAATATCCTCATCACCTAGGTTCGTTTTCATGAATGCTCTTTCATAGTCACACTGCAAATTTGAGCAACTTGTCTGTGAATCAGAGTTCCCTTTCTTTCACGGGAAACTATATATATCGGTGCTACCTCAGGAAAAACGTGAGAGGAGGTGACCTAGTGAAGCTTGGATCTGGATATGAAGAAATGAGAAAATGGAGTGATGGCACATATGCTCTTGGTAGTTTTAGAAAGCTGCTCGTTAGGAAGGGATTTGACATAAGATTTCTCATACCACTAGAACCAAAATTTCCAACGAAAGGCAAATTGGGAGATGATTCAATTGAAAATTGGCAATCGAAGAATAGGTGCCATTAGCGCCGGAAGGATAGCTACCATTCCCCTAATTATAGTCATGGTGTTCTGGGAATTGACGTCTGGATTTGTTGCTGATGTTCTTGCAGGTTTCACTCCATCGAGACAGGGCATCGAATACAGTCTTATTGTTGATGTTCCATTGATTTTGATTACTATTGGGGTTTGGCTCTCCTGCTATAGATTCTTCCTGTGGTTGGGGAGGATTGGTACCATTATCTGGCTGCTGCCTTTTGGGCTTTGTACAATAATAATCCTTGGAGAACTTGAACATGCTGAACCAATAGCTTTGGTGGTCTATTTCATTGTACTATTATCTACTGTTTCAGTCGTCTCCTTTTTATGGAAAAAGGAAAAAGGAGGAGGAACATGAAAGCAATCTACGTTGAATTTGCTCTGTTGTCATTTCTCATCATATCCTTACAAGCGGAAGCACTTCTTGGTCAGGATCAACCAGTTGAAATTGTTACAGAAATGCCTGGATTTGTCATTCGAC
>CAZFAR010000193.1:0-5349 GCA_964516825.1 uncultured Thermococci archaeon | reverse complement strand
AAAATTGCCAGTTTGAATTATTTTCCTTCTCAAACACTTAGACCGTAAATGTATTTAAACGCCCTCAGATCATGTGAATCATGAAGTCTGAAGTTATTTCTGAGAAGGTAAATAAGATGGCTGTGCTCGAACTCATAAGAATCAGAGAAGAAATTGACAGCTTTATTGAAACCCTTGAAATTCTCGAAGACGAAGAATTGGCAAAAGACATAGAAGAAGCGATGAGAGATATTGAAGGGGGGAATGTTATTTCTTTTGACGATCTAGTGGCAGAATTAGGACTGGAAGATGACACATGAATTGGGCTTGAGAGGAAAAATCAGATCATATGCTAATCCACAGAGAGATCCTTGTGTACTCAGATTCTAGATCAGAAATGCATGGGTAAGGAGAGTGTTGGGCGAGAATCCAGGGAGTTATTATGCATGAAAAGATGTTGTAGATTTAACATTCCTGACAATACAAAGAGAGACAAATAACTCTGACACTTGAGATTGAACACTTTCCAGTTCACATGAAAAGAATTATATGCTTTGAATGCTACATCTACACGATGAGCAAGCAACTCGCAGTAACCAAGCTCCTGGCAGATGAAACCACAATTGCTGTTCTCTTTCTACTCAGAACCCAGCCTCTACACTGCCGGAAGCTCTCCACCATTCTGGGAAAAGCTGAATCTCAGATTGCCAGAAAGTTATCCCAGCTTGAGAGGGTGGGCATCCTGAAAGGTGAATGGGTTTACGAAGACCGCAATATCAAAATGTACTCTTTGAAAACTGACAGAATAAGTATCCAGATTACTAGTGAAGGCATACAAACAGTGTACAAACCTGAAAAGAAACAGGAATTCTTCTTCCTTGAGAGTATTTTCAAGATTGATATTCCAGAATTTGAAAGGCTCATTGACAGAGAGGATCAGTTAAAGGTCCTTGAGAATTCTTCCTTTGTTGTTCTCACAGGAATTGCTGGCATTGGAAAAACAACTCTGGCCTCCTTTTTTGCCAAGAAATTGAGGGATGAAGGTAAGAAGATCTTCTGGCACACCTTTTCGGAATTGGATTCAGTTCTCTTCGTGGTAAAGAAACTGGCTGTCTTTCTTTCCAAGTATGGTCATCCGCAGCTACTCGACTACTTGAAATCAGATACCACAGACATGCGGGTAGTGGAAGCTCTTTTAAAGGATCATATGAATACAGCAGATATTGCCTTCTTCTTTGATGATTACCATCTGATCGTGGACGAATCCATGGATCACCTGTTCAACCAGTTGAAACAGGCATCTAAAGGAAAGATATGTGTCATATCCCGGTATAAACCCTCATTTGTTTCAGTACTTGATAATATTTCAGAGATTCGCCTCGAAGAAATGGAGGCTGGAGCTGTTAGAGAACTTCTGGAAAGTAAAGGCATCCTTGTCGATGATGAAACGCTCTTAAAGGTATCAGAAAGGGTTGGGGGTCATCCTCTGGCACTGGAACTTCTGTGTCGTGCATCAGCTCAGTCAGACCTCGAAGCTCTTGTAAAGGAGATTCCTCCCTTTGAAATAGGAGCCTATCTCTGGGACGAGATTTACAGTCGGTTGGATCCTGAAGAGCAGCAACTGCTGGTAGCTCTGTCCATCTTCAGGAATCCAGTAAATGCCAAAGCTATAAGACTGATGTGCCCCTCCCGCAATGTGAGAACAGTAGTAAGACAGCTCATCAAGAAGAGCATCCTAAGAAAGGTGGATAACACATACATGCATCATGCTGTCACCCGAACGTTCTGCCTCAAAATGGTGGATGAACCAGAAATCCTTCATCAGAAAGCAGCAGAATTCTATCTGAGCCAGGAAACATCTAAAGACATAATGGAAGCACTCTACCATTTCCTTGAGGCTAAATCCCTCGAAAGGGGGGCAGAAACAATACTCGAACATTACGAGAATTTGATCAATGATGGATATCAACAGCAACTGCTCTCTTTCTGTCAAAAGCTTGATACTCTCCCCGCGTATCAGTATTCTATAATGGAGGTTGAAGGCGAGATCCACCTGCTCAGAGGAGAATACGACAGAGCTTTACACTGTTTTGAGATTCCACTCAAAGAATCGTCCGGGCCAGTAAAAGCTTCACTCTATCGAAAACTGGGAGAAGTATACCAAAAAAAGAGGGAATACAAAACTGCAGAACAACATTTTTTGCAGGGGCTGGCTGTACTGGAGAAAGATACAGTAGAAAAGGGAAACATTCTCGTTGATCTGGCTGCATTATATGCTGCACTCAGTGAGCCAGATCAGGCGCTCTCCTGCTGTGGACAAGCGCTGGAACAGTTCTCAAGAGTGAGATACAAGAAGGGAATTGCACGCGCTTATGACCAGATGGGCAAAATCTACCGATTCAGTGACACAGAAAAGGCTCTGGAACTTCTCTTTTCCAGCCTCAGGATCAGTGAGGACATGGGGGACCTCCAGGAAGCGGCTTCCACTTGCGCTGCCATAGGCAATGTCCTGTATGAAAGGGGCAGGACAGATGAGGCAGCCACCTATTTTGAGAAAGGCCTCAAGATTTCAGAACAGATCGGGGACATCATAGGCATTGCTCAATTCTGCAACAACATTGGAGTGAAGTACGCTCTGGAATGGAAGTGGCCCCATGCTATTGAATATTTTCATCAGACTCTATCTATCAGCAGAAAAATCAATGACAGGATGGGGATGGCTTTCTCGTACAGCAATTTTGGGCATGCATATTCCCGAATGGGAGTGTGGGAAAAGGCTTTCGAATGCTACTTTGCTGGGTTGAAATTGAGTGAGGAGCTTTCTGATAAGAGGAAGACAGCTTTTCTGTACTACAAGATTGGATCAGCATTCCTTGGGATGGGCAGCTTTCAGGAAGCTGTGCAATGGATTGAGAAAAGTCTGGAGATAAGGGAGCGCATTGGAGATACGCTGGGGATGGCCCACTGTTATGAAGGCATGGGGAAGGCATATGGCGAATTGGGAGAATATGGTGAAGCACTTCAATTTCTCGAGAAGGCCCTAGAAATTCATGAAAGAGAAAAAGGCGCGTGGATGGTTGCTGGTGTGAAGGTCTCCTCTGCCCAGATCCATGTAAATTCAAAGGATTTTGAGAAAGCTGTAAAGTTGGCAGAAGAAGCAATAGGACCGCTTGAAGAGGCTAAAGACATAGAATTGTTGACGCAGGCCCATCAGATGGCAGCAGAAGCGTATCTGGGACTTAGAAACAGTGAGAAGGCCATGCATCACGCTGAAGCATGCCTTCAATACGCGTGCAGCATGAACAGCCCCAAGTTTGAAGGGAGAGCTCGAAGAATCGTAGGTGCCGTGCTGCTGAATGCTGGAGAATATGGGAGAGCTGAAGATGAACTGCGGCTGAGCATGAGACTCCTGAAAAAGCATGTATATGAGCTTGCAAAAACATATATCCAGTTTGCGGCCTTGTGCAAGAGAAAAGGGCAGGAACAGAAATACCAGGTTCTACTAAACAAAGCTTCAGATATTTTCAAGGACTCAAGGGCGAGAATCATAAATTCCTGAGCACTTCGTAATTCATAATTTGCTCTTCAATCTTTCTGTGCAGAATAGAGGGAAAAAGAGATTTGAGAATATTGTATTCTGCCGATCATAATGCTCAATAATTGTTGTGAAAAATGATAAACAAGGTAAAGCATATAGGTGAATCCCATCCACTATAGAAAATTGAAAATTGGGAGCGGAGGCAAGGAGGAAGGAACCTCCTACTCCCTGTATTATATTGCACTAAGTCATATATAAATTTTTCGCTATAAAAACTGGTAAAAAGACTCAAATGTTACACGTAACAGTGAAGAATAGTCGAGCAGTCCTAGTAAGACTGTCAATTTCAGATGCTGTCAAGATTCTCGATCCCACGAATAATCTCTTTGTCCGCAATCGAGAGGGATCAAAGACAATGAGCTGAAATACTGTGTGTTACACGTGTAACAGGAATCTAATCCATCAATCGTTCCCATATATTTATAAAGACATTTCAAAGGAAACTGCATGAAGCACAAGTCTGTCCTCCTCTTTACAGCCCTGGCCCATTCACTGGATCACTCCTACATCATAGTGTTTTCGATCCTGATGCCTCTAATCATGACTGAATTCAACCTGGGATTTGGCGAAATGGGCCTAATTGCATCACTGCTTGGCGTCCTCTTTGGACTGAACGCGATACCTGCTGGATTTCTCTCAGATAGGATAGGTTCTCGGAAAGTAGCTTCTCTATCCATATTCATCTGTGCTGCAGCAGCAATTCTGATCAGTACTGCCTGGAGCAAGATAGTTCTAGCTCTATTCTTTGTTGTTATGGGTATTGGAGCTGGATTATACCATCCTTCAGGCATCTCACTGGTGTCTAAAGCCTTTGAAGAACATAGGTCCAAAGCCATGGGACTCCATGGAATTGGTGGAAATGTAGGACAGGCTCTAACACCCATAGTGACTGGACTTCTGGCATCTCCTGAGGTTATTCCTCTGTTTGCATTTTCCATTGTAGGATTAGGACTGGGATGGAGAATGACCTACGTACTCTGGGCATTGCCAGGATTTCTGGTTGCTGCATCCATTTTTTTGTTTGTCAAATTCAAGGAAGAATTGGTGAGCGAAGATACTGTTTTCAATATGCTGAAAGAAATGGCCAAAATTCCATTTGAAAACAGAAATATTGGAATTCTTCTGGTACTGACGTCATTTCAGGGATTGTATTTTAACGGATTGATGTACTTCCTCCCCACTATCATAAGAGAAGTAAAGGCTGCACCATTGATCGTTGCAGCATCACTCGTCAGCTTGAAGGAGCTGACAGGTGGTGCAGGTCAGGTTCTTGGAGGAGTGTCTGGAGACAGATACAGCAAGAGAAGGCTGCTGATACTGTTCAATTTGGTCTCTACTGGGGCCTTGTGCTGGTTCTTCTTTGCTCAGAACACCCTCTTGGTTGTATTGTCTGTTGCTGTCATGGGAATTTCCGTGTATGCGTTCCAGCCTGTACAGAATTCGCTGATTGCAGAGAATATACCCTTGAATTTGAGAGGAAGAGCATATGGTCTGAGCTTCTTTACCAGTTATGGCATTGGTGGACTTGCTCCTCTCTTTTCTGGGATTGTGGCAGAAATTCTTTCATTATCTGCAGTGATTCCTTTGATGACTGCATTTGCAGTTCTGGCAACTCTGACAGCTACACAGATCAGGGAGAGATAGAACATTTGAAAGTGAGAAGTTGATGAAAAGGTAATCGTTTAGTTTTTTGAAGTAAGTATCAAGACTGCAACCCTTTATCTCTATAAATAGAGATATTATTTTATTAACCGAAAGTTTATAGAATTCTA
>CAZFAR010000192.1:0-5379 GCA_964516825.1 uncultured Thermococci archaeon | reverse complement strand
GGAGATGGTGCTATTGGCTCAAAAATTCTGGATATACCTTCATTCACTGTCGAAAAGCTGAAAGACACGCACGCCCATGAACGCTCGTTAACCTCCTTCAGAATATCCAGATCTTTCAAGATTAAATCTGACTTCTCAATGACATGTACTGGAAACTTCAGATCTCTCACTACTTCCAGGATCATTCTTGACAGTCCAAATCTTTTCTCTGCAGGCTGATAATCCCCTGTTGCAATAATCCCTTTCTTCACTCTCTGCAACTCTTTTCTCAACAATTCAGCAGCATTCCTCTTCACTTTAATAATCCTGGAAAAATCCTCCGGTGAATCTGTATGCAGATACTTGTCAGCTCTCGCGTAGCAGTATTCACAT
Organism: uncultured Thermococci archaeon; assembly: GCA_964516825.1. GTDB lineage: Archaea > Methanobacteriota_B > Thermococci > Methanofastidiosales > SZ-28-30 > SZ-28-30. The sequence goes on along the minus strand of CAZFAR010000192.1, from coordinate 5,007 downwards.
GCATGCTCACATCCTGTATAAGGATGCGCACTGTATCTGTTCCAGAACCAGTAATCTGCGTGCTTATACTTGTTCAAAATCCTCTTGGCCTTGTAAACTCTGTATTCAATCTTTTTTTCGCCACTAGTGTCCAGTGTAGTCTGTTTCACACATATCCACCATTTCAGGGTGTAACTTCGCCTATTTAAATTGATTGCCAGAACTTCGAAAGACCAATCAAATAGAGCAATCAGCCTACCAGTGAAAGCAGAACACCAGCAGCAACAGCAGAGCCTATGACCCCTGCTATATTCGGACCCATGGCATGCATCAATAGATAGTTTCTGGGATTTGCCTTCAGTCCGACCTTCTGCACTACTCTTGCGGACATTGGAACAGCAGACACACCTGCAGCCCCAATCAGTGGATTTACCTGGCCCCTGCTCACCAGGTACATCACCTTCCCGAACAAGACACCTCCAGCAGTTCCAAAGCAAAATGCTACCAATCCCAGTAATATTATCTTTATCGTCCCTACTGTCAGAAACTGAGAAGCAGTCATGGTAGCTCCCACTGACAGTCCAAGAAAGATGGTTACTATATTGATCAGTTCGTTCTCAGAAGCCTTCCACAATCGGTTGACGACACCAGATTCCCTGAACAGATTTCCTACCATCAGCATGCCAATCAATGGTGTAGCAGAAGGAAGAAGAAGAGCAGTTACAAGGGTAATCACTATGGGAAATGCAATCTTCGTCTTCTTATTCACAGGTTTCAACTGCACCATCTCGGCCTGCCTCTCCTTTTTCGTGGTTAGCACCCACATGATTGGAGGCTGTATAATAGGTACTAATGCCATGTACGAGTAAGCTGCCACAGCCACAGGTCCTAGCAGATGAGGAGCCAGCTTACCGGTCAGATAGATAGCAGTAGGCCCATCTGCTCCTCCGATAATCCCGATGGAAGATGCTTCAGGAAGATCAAATCCCAGATAGAGAGCACCTAACAACGTTCCGAATATGCCAAGTTGTGCTGCCGCTCCCAGCAGAAATGTTTTCGGATTAGCTAGCAAAGGGCCAAAATCTGTGAGTGCACCCACACCCAGAAAGATCAACGGAGGGAATTTCACGCACCATTCACGCACTAATAGAGATCAATTTATCCCCCGTGTTGGCAGAATCCCCTTCTTTCACATGGACCTCCTTTACTGTGCCAGATACAGGAGATGAAATCTCGTTTTCCATTTTCATTGCTTCCAGTGTCAATAGAACATCACCCACTGCAACTTTTCTGCCCACTGAAACGCGAATCTTTAAGATAGTTCCTGGCATCGGAGCAGTGACTAGTCCAGGGATGCTCGTAGTGATGCTCGTCACCTGCGGTCTTCCTATAACCAGTGGTGTTGCATGAGTAACCTGGGGATTCTCAGGTTCCACTATTTTCTTCTCTCTTATTTCTTCAATGCGGACTTCATAGGGAGTCCCATCCACAGTCACCACATATGCAGAGCCCTTTTCTTCAACTTCTACTTCATGCGGTTTTCCATCAATTTCGATTCTGTATTTCATTCGTACACCCTCGCCTGCTGCACCCACACACTCTCATCCACCCTGTCGATGTGAATTGAGCCTTTTCGTCCCATATGGTACCCCAGAGCCAGAGCAATGACAGCCTCTATACCTGGAGTCTCTTGCGTTGACTTTTCTTCATGTTTGAACACTCTCTCGAGAATCCATGCTATGAAAGCCAGCAATGCAAGAGCCAGGAATACTACACCCATCCCGACTACCATCAAGGTGATGCCTGAAATTTCCATTCTAATCACCTACAGGGGTATATTTCCGTGTTTCCTGGCAGGCCTCGCTTCTCTCTTTCTGCCCATCATCTGCAGCGCCTTCACCAGGCAATATCTCGTCTTCCGCGGATCAATGATTGCATCCACCACACCTCTCTGGGCTGCCACATACGGATTGGCGAACTTCTCCCTGAATTCCTCAATCTTCTCCTGCCTCAACTTCTCTGGATCTTCTGCCTTCTCTATCTTCTTCCTGTATACGATATTGGCAGCGCCTTCAGGTCCCATCACTGCAATTTCAGCCTGGGGCCATGCCAGAATGATGTCAGTTCCCAGGCACTTGGAACACATGCAGATAAAAGCACCACCATATGCTTTTCTCAGAATGACAGCAATCTTGGGAACATTGGCTTCAGCATAGGCGTATAGCATCTTGGCACCATGGCGGATGATGCCACCATGCTCCTGGGAGACACCAGGAAGAAACCCAGGGACATCTACCAGCGAAATCAATGGGATGTTGAATGCATCACAGAACCTGATGAATCTGGCACCCTTGTCAGAGGCATTGATATCTATACATCCTGCTAAGACCTTGGGTTGGTTGGCCACAATGCCCACTACTTTTCCCATCAATCGAGCGAATCCTACCACAATGTTCTCTGCATACAGGGAGTGGATCTCCAGAAACTTGCCATTATCTGCTACAGCACAGATGACATCTCTCACATCATAGGATTTCTGAGGATCTTCAGGCACCATGGTCAGGAGGTTTTCATCTCCCCTGTAAGGCGAATCAGTGATCTCTACTGCAGGTGGATCTTCCACATTGTTGGACGGCAGATACTTCAAGAGAGTTTTCACCATTGCTAAGCATTCTTCTTCCGTATTTGCAAAGAAGTGAGCAACACCACTGATCTCATTGTGAGCCAGAGCACCTCCCAGAGCCTCGAAAGTAACTTCCTCTCCTGTTACTGTCTTGATCACTTCGGGACCGGTAATGAACATGTGGGACGTTTTGTCCACCATGAACACAAAATCAGTAATAGCAGGAGAGTAGACTGCACCTCCAGCGCATGGACCCAGAATGACTGAAATCTGGGGAATGACTCCCGATCCCAGAGTATTCCATTTGAAGATTTCACCGTATCCTTCCAGAGAGAGAACACCCTCCTGGATTCGTGCACCTCCTGAATCATTTATTTGGATAAAAGGCACACCATTCTTTACTGCAAGCTGTTGCACCCGCGCAATTTTTTTTGCATGCATCTCCCCCAAGGATCCTCCCAGTACAGTGAAATCCTGGCTTGAGACGTAGACAGGCCTTCCATCTATTGTTCCGCATCCTGTGACCACTCCATCTCCGTAGAATACTTTTCTGTCCATGCCGAACTCGTGCGTTCTGTGAGTGAAGAAAGTGTCAATCTCTTCAAAACTGTTTTCATCCAGTAAGAGCAGGATACGCTCCCTGGCAGTGAGTTTTCCCTTGGCATGCTGCTGCTCAGTTCTTTCAGGTCCTCCTCCCTTGGAGGCCTTCTGGAGATTTTCCTGCAGTACTTTCAATCTTTTTTCCATTGCTTCCTCTTTTTTTTATGCGTTAAAAAGGCTTTTGTTGATATATGTCAACTCTTCCAGTTTGCTGTTGTTTAGGCTATTTTTCAGGGGACAAGAAAGGAATAATAAAGTAAGAAGAAAGTACGGTACCAGCATGTGATCAAGTTAACGAAGACGGCACATGGGCGCATGAACCAAACCTTTATATTCTCTGAAGTAGAGACGAAAAGGGGGATGTGAGGTAGAATCCCACTGTCCTTCAAAGCTATCACCCCACGTGCTTTGAGTTCTTGGGCTATAGACTCACTTTCCCTAAAATAATTCTATTCTGGCTGACCATTCAATTACAGATACTTCTGCAGATTCTCTTCGAAAGCTTTCTTACATCCAGGAGCGCAAAAGTAGTAGGTTTTTCTCTGGTATTCTGTCTTCCATTTTGCTTCTTTTTCATTGACATTCATTCCGCATACAGGATCAACTGCCATATGATCACCTCTTCAGATTTTGGTTAAAATGGTTTTCCTTCTTATTAAGGATTTTCATAGATGTCTTATCATACTGCAGATTATTGATGTGATCTTTGAATGTTGATTTCAAGAATGTTACACGTGTAACAAGTCAAATTCCAAAGCTCCTCAGAGCTTTCAGCATGCTCCCAGTACACTGATTATGAGACTTATGATCAGCCAAAGTTACACAAATAGAATAGATAGAATCAAAAGATTTAAAAAATGTGAGTAAGAATATCTGAATCAGTGCAGCCTAGGATTACAGAGTTGATATGCATGGCTTGGAAATCTGTCGACAGAGTGCAAATTTGCGGAGACCCCCTAACAAAATCCTTATTCGGTAAATTGGGATATAAATCAGTATCTATCTGGTTTATCTCTTCAGCCTTTTTGTTCTTGTCTTCCTCCTATTATAAGACTGTCACTACTATATCCTTGCCTTGTGAATCTTCAATAGATAGTATAAGAACTGTACCACTTCTTAGGGACACAAACGCCTTCCTCTTCTTTATTTTGGGCACATGTGGAATAATTATCATGAACTATCTCTTGATGCAGGTCCCGAAAATATTTGTAGATTTATGGGAGAACGGCGTTATACAGGCAAAGTCGGATCAGAAAAGACCAGTGAAAAAATACGATGGACGTCACAATGAAAGAATAGAAGAAACCAAGAAGCTATATAATGAGAAACTGAAAGGACTTGAAGAAAAGATAAATTGCACAAAAAGCTATATTATAGCAGCTATCTATGTTTTTATTCATGAATCTGTATCCTTATATAGCGTCTATAGAGTTCCAAAAACAGACGCCGTTACAATAGCATATTACGATATTCGTTTTTTTCCTTTGTCAGGGATTGTGATGCATACTACATATGCAATCATTTACTTCTTTACTGTCGTAATGCTTTACAAAGGCGTTTTTCTAATTCGCTTCTTTCGTAAACTACCTGAGAATTTTAATCTGCAGGTCAAGCCTCTACATCCAGACAACTGTGGAGGATTGAAACCTATTGGGAATTTCTGTATTGGAATTGACTATATGCTCTTGATTTTTGGTGTAGCCGTTGTATCACAGTCGATCTTTTCCTACAGTGAAGCAACAGATGTTTTCATAGCTTTTGCGCTTTCAGCATATACTGTTTCCGCCATTTTTCTCTTTTTTTAT
>CAZFAR010000191.1:0-5382 GCA_964516825.1 uncultured Thermococci archaeon | reverse complement strand
TGTTTCCTTTTTCTCCTAGAGACTTCTGAAATGTCCACTCATTTTGTTACACGTGTAACAATTTTTCGTCATTCTGGTCTCTTGATCCTTGGCGTTAGAACTTCACAGCTGACTAAACCGAAAGATTTATCAGAGGTGTCTAGGAGGAATTCATATGCCAGATATTTTCATTCATCCTACAGCAGTCATTTCTGACAGTGCCTCCATTGGTGAAGGAACAAGAATCTGGCATCATTGTCAAGTGAGAGAAAATGCACAAATTGGAAGGAACTGCATCCTTGGAAAGGGTGTATACGTGGATAGAGGAGTAGTAATCGGCGATGAATGCAAGATCCAGAACTATGCCTGCCTGTATCAGGGGGTCATCATTGGAGATCGTGTCTTCATTGGCCCTCATGTAACCTTCACGAATGACAGATATCCGAGAAGCTGGCTCTGGAATGATGAGCGTTTAAAGAAAACAGAAGTAAGAGAAGGTGCATCTATTGGAGCCAATGCCACTATAATCTGCAGTGTAGTCATCGGAAAGTACAGCATGGTAGCGGCTGGAACAGTCGTTACAAAAGATGTGCCAGATAATGGATTAGTAGTGGGGAATCCTGGTACACTCAGAGGGTATGTCTGTATCTGCGGGCATCCTCTGACGCAGAAAGGGGTAGATTTAATATGTCCTGCATGCGGAAGGAGAATAAAGGTGGAAAGATGATCCCAATAGCAAAGCCTTCTCTTGGAGAAGAAGAACTGGAAGCTGTCCGAGCAGTCTTGGAATCAGGCTGGTTAACCAATGGACCCAATGTGGAAAAGTTCGAAAAAGAATTTTCTTCTTACATAGGAGCAGAACATGCAGTCGCTGTGAATTCAGGCACATCAGCTCTCTTATGTGCACTTCTCGCCGGAAAAATGAAAGGTGAGGTCATCACAACCCCTTTGAGCTTCATTTCCTCTGCGAGCACCATCATATTTGCGCAGTGCAGACCTGTTTTCGTGGACATCAGAGAAGACTACACTATTGATGAAGAGAAGATTGCAGAACGTATCACTTCGAAAACTGTGGCCATCCTCCCGGTACATCTTTACGGCAATCCCTGCAACATGAGGGTACTTGCTGAACTGTGTGGAGATTTTGGCCTGGAATTGATCGAGGATGCTTGCCAGGCTCATGGAGCTGAATTTGAGGGGAAGAAAGTCGGGAGCTTTGGCATTGGCTGTTTCTCATTTTATCCTACAAAGAACATGACGACAGGAGAAGGCGGAATGGTCGTAACATCGGACGCAGAAATTGCAGAAAGGTCGAGACTACTGCGAAACATTGGTCAGAAATCTATGTACGAATACGAATGTCTTGGTTACAATCTTCGGATGACAGAGATTTCCGCAGCCATTGGTCGTGTTCAGCTCAAGAAACTGGATGCTTTCAATGAGATTCGAATGAAGAATGCAGACTACCTATCCTTGCATTTGAAAGGGATTGAAGGAATTGAGGTTCCAGAAGTTAGAAAGGGGAGAAAGCATGTCTTCCATCAGTATACTATTCGAGTGACAGAATCGTTTCCATTGACCAGGGATGAGCTGCAGCAGCACCTGACGAGAAAGGGCATTGGGGCAAGGGTTTACTACCCGAGTCCCCTGCATAAGCTGCCACTGTTTGATAAGTATGCCCATTTGGACCTGAAAAAAGCAGAAACAGCAGCTGCCCAGGTTCTATCCTTACCTGTTCACCCTGGCTTAAAGCAGAACGAGCTCGATTTGATCTGTGAATGCATAGGTGAGGTTGCATGAAGGTTGGAGTGATTGGATGCGGTGCTTTTGGACAGAATCATGTACGAAACTTTAAGGAAATGCCAAATGTTGAATTGGAAGGGATAGCTGACATTGACAAGAAGCGCCTGCATTACATAAAAGAGGAATATGACGTATCTGGCTATACACAGTACGAGGAACTGTTGAAATGTGATCTGGATGCAGTAACGATTGCAGTTCCTACAACATTGCACGAGAAAGTTGCTCTTGCTGCCCTCGAAAGAGGAATCCACGTATTAGTGGAGAAACCCATAGCATCGACGATTGAGGAAGCAGAAACTATTATCAGAAAGGCTGCTGAGGAGCACTTGAAACTCATGGTAGGTCATGTGACCAGGTTTGAACCTACTGTCATGTGCCTCAAGGAAATGATCGACAAGGGTGAATTGGGGCGGCTGGTCTCACTATCTGCAAAAAGAGTGGGGCCTTACCATCCCCGCATTCGAGATGTGGGAATCATAATCGATCTGGGAGTGCATGACATCGATATCATCTCTCACCTGTATCAGGAGCACGCCCAGAAGGTGATGACTGTCGCAGGGAAGACGATCCATACGTTTGAGGATTATGCATCTATTCTGCTTGTATTTGGATCTAACAGATCTGGATTGATCGATACCAACTGGCTGTCCCCTCATAAGGTGAGAAAGCTGACTGCTGTGGGAACCAAGAGCATTGTGGATGTGGATTACCTTGAGAACTCATTGAGAAACTATGATTCAGCATGGATCAGGGATGCCAAAATCGAGAGCAGAGAACCCTTGCGAACTGAGCTCGAAGCGTTCATATCCTGTATCAAAGAGGATAAGGGCGTTCCCATTCCGGGGGAGGATGGGCTGTACAATTTGAAAGTGGCCCACGCAGCTATCAAGTCCTACAAGGAAGGCCGTGAGGTGTCGTTACGTGACTGAAATAGCAGTGTGGGGATTAGGAAAGATGGGGTTACCCTTGGCCTGTGTCTTTGCGAATGCTGGATTCCACGTGACTGGTATTGATGTAGATGAAAAAAGGGTTGCTGCAGTGAATACAGGTGAAGCCGCTTTTCCTGGAGAGCCAGGCTTGGATAAATTACTGGCATCTGCACTGGAAAAAGGCTTGTTTACAGCAACGGTGCAGCCTGCACGAGCAGATATACACATCATTATTGTACCAATTGAACTCCAAGACAAGCAGGCTGACCTTTCAATTCTCAAAGATGTGTGTGAGAAAATTTCGAAAGTGTTAAGAAGAGGAGACATTGTCGTCCTCGAGTCTACAGCACCTCCCGGAACGTGCGAGGATTTTGTAACCCCCATTCTTGAAAGAACAGGGCTCAAGAAAGCTACAGATTTTGGTGTTGCTCACTGCCCTGAACGCACTATGGCAGGTACTGCGCTTGAGGATATCACGAAAAAGTACCCCAAGATTATTGGAGCCTCAGATCTTAAGACAGGTGAAGCCCTCAAGAATCTATACTCAAGAATCAACGAAAAAGGTGTCATCCTCGTGAGGGATACACGAACTGCAGAAGCAGTCAAGGTGTTTGAGGGAATCTACAGAGATGTGAATATCGCTTTGGCTAATGAGCTTGCCATCTACTGTGAAGAGGCTGGAATTGACATTCTTGATGTTATCAGTGCTGCCAATACGCAGCCTTATTGCCATCTGCACAGACCTGGTGCAGGGGTGGGGGGGCACTGCATTCCTGTGTACCCATATTTTATTATGAATGAAAAAACGAAGCTGATAAAGACAGCACGGGAACTCAATGAGTACATGCCTTATCATGTGGTTGATTTGACAGAAGAAATGTTGAGGAAACATAAGATATCCCTTCCAAAAGCTAAAATAATGCTTTTGGGCATCGCATTTCGCTCTGGTGTAAGGGAAACACGAAATTCACCCTTCTTTGTTATAAGAGATGAACTGGAACGAAGGGGAGCTGCTGTATATGCGTATGATCCTCTGTATGAGAAAGAAGAAGTGGAAAAGTACGGAGTGACCTATTCTACCGATTTTGTAGGCATTGATGCTGTCTTAATCCTCACAGACTATACTGAATTTGCCGAACTGGACTGGGAAGTTATTTATAAGAAGGGTGTCAGAGTAGTGGTAGATGGAAGGAATCTTCTTGACATGGAACAGATGAAACTGACTGGACTCGATTATGTTGGAATTGGAAGAATACCTTCAGGAAGAGACTAGGTCAGAGGATTGCCGATATTCCGCTTTATAAAATTCTTGTACATCATTACGTCTAGATAGAAATGTCCTCCAACTATTGTGTTAAATCCTCCAGAAAGGAATATTGAGAACATCACATATTATGTAAAAATGGTTATCCTCCGATACAAGAATAAAATCTTCAGGAACATCCAAAGCAATCAATATGTCCCCCAAGATGAAGCATTTTCTCGGGTCCTGCTTAATTCTACTTGGGACTTCAGCGACTTCAGTGACTATTCTGCAGATATTATTAATTTTTTGAGAATCTTCATGAAGCTCTTCACAAATCAATATGAAGAATGACTTATTCTCTCTCACAACCTCATCCACTCTACAGACTGAATCAGGTCCTCGACATTTGAATTCATTTGTGGAAAGACATTGTTCACATCTCGTCTTACTTGGAATGACACGAATCCCTTGTAGAAGCAGTGTATGATAATACTTGATAATTCTCTCTAATCTGATCCTAGCCTCACGGAAAACAAAACCATCTGCTGTAATTCTTTCCAGAATTAGTTTGAATCTTTTTCTTTCTCTGCAGGGTGGTATTGCATTGATTCTTCTTCTCACCTCATCTGGATCTCTTTGCTCTTCAAACATCGTGTATAATGTGTAGGAATCTTTGTAGTAAGTCCTATTCAATTCCATGTTTACGTAGGTAGACGTAATTTTGTCCTTTTGTTCTAAAAATTCTTCTATTCTAGTAATTTTTCCCGTATCTCGAGAAAATCTACGATCCAGAATTACACATGTATCTAAAAAAATGCTTGATATATCCAATCAAATCTCACCTTGTTCTCTGTATATCTCTGAAAGTCCACTTAGACTTGGCAGCGGGTTAAGGCCCGCAGATATCAGCTCTTGAGTAGCATTCTCAATATCCATATCTGTTACCTCATTGCTGATGTAGTCCGCAATGTTCCCTAATATGTCAAGTTGTCGTTTCGTAAGATTCTCAGAATGTAGATTCTCAACTACATCAAAAAGACATATCATCAGCTCGAGCAGAGTCAAGTTCTTCCTAAATTCTCTTCTAGCCGACATAAGAGCTTTCTTAAAATCAAAAAAACCTATCTGCCTGCTCCGGAAATCATCAAAGTTGTCTTGTATTCTTCTAACTATTTCTAGCAGAGAATTCTTCACTTCAATTATGTGCCTTTCTTCAGTCTCTGGAATTCCAATTTCCTGTACGTTTATTTTCACCTGTATTCTGATTTCATATTCTCCAATCCATTTCATGATGCGGGGCGGAATCTGCTTATATTCACAGTACACAACTGGCTTCGTTCTTTCATCTGTTTTCAAACTAATCATTTCATACATTGTACTCATCCTCCTCCTCCCTCTGATAGCATCATTTCTCGCTTATAAATG
>CAZFAR010000190.1:0-5390 GCA_964516825.1 uncultured Thermococci archaeon | reverse complement strand
CGATCAATGAAGATAATCCCCGGTTCTCCATTCTTCCAGGCCTGTTCCACAATCTTCTCAAAGATTTCCTTGGCTTCTACGACCTCTGCTACTTTCTCGTTCCTCGGATTTATCAGTTCAAAATCTGCATTCTTCTGTAGAGCATTCATGAATTTTTCCGTGACAGCTACAGAAATATTGAAATTACGGAATTTTCCTTCATTTTCCTTGCAAGTGATGAATTCTACAATGTCAGGGTGGTCTACCCTCAATACTCCCATGTTGGCTCCTCTTCTTTTTCCTCCTTGAGTGATGACCTCAGTGGCTGAATCTATGACTGACATGAAAGATACTGGTCCTGAAGCTTTTCCATCAGTGGAATGAACAATATCTCCTTTTGGTCTCAACCTTGAAAAGGAAAAGCCAGTTCCCCCACCTGACTTGTGGATGATGGCTGCATCTTTGACAGTCTGAAAAATGGATTCAATGGAATCCTCTATTGGCAGAACGAAACAGGCTGATAGCTGCTGGAGTCTCCTCCCTGCATTCATTAGGGTGGGTGAATTAGGGAGAAATTCCAGATTTGTCATGACAGAGTAGAACTCATCAGAAATCGATCTTGTATCTGCATTTCCATCATAGAGCAAATCGGCTTTGGCTACATTATCTGCCACCCTCTTGAAGAGCTCTTCCGGCTTCTCTGCAGGATTTCCCTTTTCATCTTTCTTGAGATATCGTCTCTCTAGGACTCTGACAGCATTTCTGGAAAGCTCCATACCATTTCCTTTATATTGACATATATAAAACTTTCTATTGCAATAGAAGCTTCAGAAAGATGAGAGGAGAAATGCAGACCAGATTTTGTTACACGAGATTTTGTTACGTTACACGTATAACATTATAATCAAAGGTTATGTTGGCCAAAAGCAGTTCATCTGGTAGAGTCTTTGAAAATTCCAGAGGAAAGCATTTATAATAGTGAGTCTCACCCTGCCACATGAAGCGGATTTTGATCCTTCTCATAGTCATCACAGGATGCATCTCTCAAGAACCACCCTATTTTGAAGCATGCTCTCCCGGAGATCAGGTGCTATCTGTGAATCAGGGAGAATCCATAGAATTCTCGTGTCAAGCTTCTGATCCAGACACACAGGAGCTGGTCTATACCTGGTATGTCAACGGAGAGAAAGTTTCAGATACACATTCGTACGATTTCACCGAGCCTGGAGGGGAGTATACAATCATCTTGGAAGTATCAGATGAAATAACCACTATATACCATCAGTGGAATGTCACTGTTCTTGGTGTTCCCAATTTTGAGAAGATACAGGAAAGACTGGAGCGCATCCGTGGTCTAGAATTTCTGAAACCTGTCACCAGAATAGAAATCAACAGAGAAAAATTACGGGAGAACATAATGGCAGACCTCCAGGACGATCGCGAGAGCATCCTTCTGGAGCATAACCTGTACGTAGCTCTCCACGTCATGGACGTTGAAGCAGACCTCTACGAGCTCTACCTGGACATGCTGACTATCCAGGTGGCTAGCTACTATGATACAGAAGACCACACCTTTCACGAGGTTTTAGATCCTGATACACCTGTAGTTTACCGTGAGTTCATAGCAGCTCACGAGTTCATTCACGCATTACAGGATCAGCACTATTTCCTGGATAGAGAATTTGAAAATGATGATGAACATTTAGCCTTTCTCTGTGTGATAGAAGGAGATGCCATGCTCCACCAGTATTTGTATTTGGATGAAATGACAGAGGCAGAAAAAGAAATTCTCTTCAGATACATAGGGGCGCTCGATATTCCTGTTGTCAATGCTTTTTTAGAGAATCTGATCATGTTGCGATACAGTCTAGGATTAGAATTTGTGACTTTCATGAGAATCTCTGGCATGGATAACCTGTACGAGAACCCTCCCTGTTCTACTGAGCAGGTCATGCACCCGGAGAAGTACAGAATTTATGAACTTCCTATACAAGTTAACGTCCCTTCGATTCCTGGATGGGAAAAACTGGCAGAAAATGTGCTGGGAGAAGCTGTCATGAGGACGATTCTAAGAGAACATATTGAGGCCGGGACTGCTGCAGAAGCTTCAGAAGGATGGGGTGGTGATAGATATGGGTACTACAGAAAAGGGGAGGACTACCTCTTTGTATTGAACACGTTCTGGGACACAGAAGAGGATGCAGCAGAATTCTTTGAAGCTTACTATGACTTCACTGTATCGTGGAGTGAAGACAGTGTGAAAAGAATCTCAAGCAATGTCTACGAGACTCCCAAAGGATTTCTGGCCTTAGTACAGACAGGTGCCCAAGTCATTGTTATTGAATCACCATCTCTTGAAGCAGTGACTGAGACAATGTCCCTGATGACGATCTGTGCCTGGTCAATATGGTAGTTCAACGCGAAGCTCACAATTCATGAGGACTACCCATCAGGATTTATCAGAAAAAGCAAGGGACTGAAAACCTTTTTTAGCTGCACCCAAAATTGATCTATGCGTAATCTCTTCGTGTGGTTGATTATGGCAGCCTGCCTCTTTGTGCCTGTCGATGTCATCAGAATTGCTGCTGCTTTTCTCCTCATGGCCTACTTTCCCGGGGTTTTACTCTGGTCATTTGTAGATTCAGAGGAGAATCCTTTGATCTTCCTGCTTTGTGGAGCTGCATTCCTCACAGTATTCGTCTACTACTGCAGCTGGTTTGTCTTTTTCCCCATTCCTTTAATACTATCTTTTATTTGTGTTCTTTTCCTGGAAAAGAAGAAGATACCATCACCCAGAATCGATAAGAAAACAGTCTTTCTCCTTGGATTCATCTTGTTCATGATAACCTGTTTATACCCCTGGAAGGATTACGTAGCTTTCTACCCCCCTGGAGATGAAATGAAGCTGCATCTTTTGTATACCAATGCAATTATCACAGATAGGGCATTCCCGAAGAGTTATCCTCTGTATCCTGAAATACAAGAGATTGCTCAGCCCCTGGGATTTCATGGGGTTACAGCTCTAGTTCAGGGAGCTTCACGCACCTTCATCATGCCAGCAGCAGCCCTTACTGGTATTTTCATGGCCTCTCTGGGGTGTATTGCCATCTATTTTCTGGGCAAAACCCTATTCTCTGAAGAAACAGCTTTGACTTCTGCCTTTTCATTTGCTTTTCTTTCTTTTGTCTCCCATCAGCTGGGATTTTCTGGAAGCTATACTGTATTGGCAGGTATTACCTTCCAGATCAGTGCAGTAGCAGCCGTACTGAAAGCTTCCAAACAGAAGACCAGAAGCAGCTATATTCTGGCAGGACTGTTCTGTGCTGCTTCATTTTCTACAGATCTAAATCTATTCCTCCCATTGATCTTATTTCTGATCCTTCTCCTAGCAATGAATCGTTATTTGCTCCCTGTTTTAGCAGCCTTTGTCTTGTTCAGTCTTCCTCAGTTATCGAGACTTGCAATATATGTACCAACATCCCTGGAGTCACATTTTCTGGAAGAATGGTTTCAGCAGAATTCAATTACATCTTTCGGAGAATTATGGATACTTCTCTTTTCTGTAGGTCCGCTTCTTCTCACGGCTGCTCTCTTGCACACATTATCAGTGCATGGACTGAATTGCCCTTTGCGCAAGCTCATGCACATAGAAATGCCTTACCTGTATCTTGGACTGTATACTCTCTCTCTTCTTATTCCCATTCTTCTGGCAAGATTTTCTTTTTGGTATTTCATGAATCCCTCCCTACTCTTCAGGATGGTGTGCATTCCTCTGTCAGTGCTCTCTGGTCTTTTCCTTGTTCAACTCAAATCCCTTCGACAGATAAAATCCTTCTTGTTTGGACTGATCCTCTTTTCAGCAGTCATCCATTGGACAGATCCTTTTGCCATACTTCCTTCACTCTCTACTGTGAATCCAGATGCTTTGTCTGCATATCACTGGATTTCTCAAAATACTGCACCTGGAGCATCTTTCTGCAACTTTGCTTCGTCTGGGGATTCTTCTACCTGGATTCCTGCAGTCGTTAACAGAAGGGTCTTTCTTCCCTTTCACCTGTACTACGAGAGGGACAATGCTATGAGCAGATTAGAGCTTCCTGAACGATTCACAGATGCTGCAATCCTGAAAGCTATTCCAGATTCTGTTTTTGCAAAAGACATTCTGGAGAAATATGAATTCTCTTATGTTTATATTGATGACAGAAGCCCTATTGATCCCGAAATTTTCTTGAATTCCCATTTGTACCGTCTGGAATTCCAGAAAGGCTCCGTATATGTCTTCTCTGTCACTGATGCTGATGCTCCTCCCTACAGAGCTGTCAGATACTATCCAGGGGAGGACATCTCTTACAGGTTCAAGTCTTATTTTCACTTTCCTGATTTGAGAGAGGGAAATATCATTGGAATCTACTATACAGACAGCGGATTTGGAAACGTGGATGTTGAAATTAATGGTGAATATTTGGGGACTATTTTCAGATTCAATTCTCACAATCACTTCTTGGCTTTGTTTGTGCTACCATCTCTTGGGGATATCAATGTGAGCTTCCTTCCTTACGATGAGGTGTTTTGCATTGATTATCTGATCATTTTTGAATGTGGGGAGGAGTCAATTCAATAGCTCATTGTTACACGTGTAACAAGTCAAAAAAGGGGCAAGATGCTGAAAAACGGACCGCAATTCAACGAGTTCAATACTATACTGATCTCTGGAAACAATTAGATCTAGAAGGGGAAAAAAGCACCTGGGTCACTGCATGATTCTATGTTGTCTCCTTTTCCGGCTGCAAACCATCGAATTTCAGTCATACACATTCTTTCAGACTTCTTTTGGATGAATTTTCTCTCAATATAACCAAGTTCTCCCAGTCTATATAAATCATCCATGACATCTATGAGAATCTCAGGAATGCTTGGGTCTTTCTTGATTCTGAGAAAAATCTGATCCAGTCCAATTCCTTTTTCTTCACTTTCATTTATGCAGTCATAGAGTGCTTTTAGGTTCGGGCTTAAGTCTTCTGGATTTTCTGGCATGAAAATTTTGAGGGAACTTCCCTTATAAAGATTCCTGAATTGAAAAGAAGGATTGAGGAGAGAAGGTACTTCAATACGAGTTTTAAGAAAAAAGATGGGAGATGTTACACGTGTAACAATCGGTCTTTAGAAACTTGAAACCCCATCAAAAAGAATAGCAGAGTTCTTCAAGTTGCTGCTTTTCGAGAGACGTGGATGTGAATAATGCAGATGGCCCTGGAAATGACAATTCAAATCTGAAACACAATGCTATACACCTGAATCAGTAATCCCATCCTTCATTTTCTCATGAATTCAAAGTTAACAGAAAAATCTTCTTTGAACACCTTCATGACGATTTCGCTATTAGTGTGAGTCACATGTTGTTTTGCTGATAG
>CAZFAR010000189.1:0-5390 GCA_964516825.1 uncultured Thermococci archaeon | reverse complement strand
ATAATACCCAGCTCCTTCATCTTCGTCAAGAAGTTGTTCAAGACTTTCCTTTCTGATTCAGAGAGTCTTTCTTCAATCTCCTTCTTGGTGAAATATCTGGATATTGGAAAAGCAGATTTTCTCAGGATTAACTTATACTTCTCACTCCTGATAGCTCTGTAGACCTTGGGGTCCAGGTACTTTCTCCCTATCCTTTCTGCAGCTGTAAATACCCCTGCAATGGCATCTTCCCTTTTTATGATGCCATCCTCATCGTGCCAGAAAGCTGCATCTCCTATCTCGTGCATCATAATGGGCAACCCTCCAGAGTAAGTGGTCATGAACTCCATGGCTTCATCGTCTACATGCATCTTAGCCAGTTTGAAAGCTTTGGCAAAGAACTCTCTGACCTCATCATCTGAAAGCCTCTCAATTTCCGCCACTCTGAATACCCTCGTCAGTGAGGGCTGCTGAGAAAGGAGGGTATCCCAAACTCTAGGGAGTCCAATGAGCATTATGAAAACCCCGAATTCTTTGTAATGGGTTGCTACCTTGTCCACAAAACTCTTGTACCAGTTTGCAAATTCTACTTCTTTAGCCAGTCCATTTATGTCATCCAGTGCAATGAATAATCCTCTTTTCTGTCCCTTGAGTTCATTCAGCATGTTATTAAGAGCTTCTGGAAACTGCCTTGTCAGTTCTTGGAGGTCTTCCCGTGGTGGTTTGAAAGAGACAGAAATTCCAAAAAGGCCTACTTCTCTAATGTAATTTCCAAAAAGGTTCCTTATATTCCCGAACCAGCTTTCTCCTTTAGATTTCTTCAATATTTCCTCGAAAATGTGACGGACAACATCGTTTAGATCCGTAACTCCGCCGAGGAAGACATGAACGCCGACCATGTCCTTGTTTTTTTCAGCAAAATAGCGGACAAAAGATGCTACTGAGCTCTTTCCTATTCCTCTATCTCCAACAAGAAAGACATTCTCCTGTCTTCCTGATATTGCTTGATTGATGTATCTCATGAGTTCCTCAATTTGCTCTGCTCTTCCCACGAAGAGTTCTACTGGTGCTGGACTTCCTGGAGTAAATGGACTGCTTTCCTTGTTATTCATAGTTCATCTTTCCTTTTCTTCTCAGAATTCCATATAAGGTTTGCGGCACACTTTGCTTGAAGGAAAAAGGGGAGGGAAGTATTACCTCATGTTCCCAGTCCTCAAATGCTCATGTTACACGTGTAACATCCAATCCTCGAAAATTCTCTCTCAGAAAGTCAAGAATTCTCAGAGATGGTAGTACTTCTCCAGTTCATAGGGATGAACCTTCTTCCTGTACTGTGTCCACTCGTCTGCTTTCAAAGCAATCCAGTTCTCGAAGGCAAAATCTCCCAATGTCTTCCTCACCAAATCTGAGCACTCCATCTCCTGCAGTGCTTCACCCAAGCTCCCTGGTAGTTCTGTAATCCCCCTTTTTCTCCTCTCTTGATATCCAATATTGTACAGATTATCCCTTTGAGGAGGTTCCAGCTCCAGTTTTTCCTCAATACCTGAGAGACCAGCGCGCAGCAATACGGAAAATGCCAAATACGGATTGCAGGCAGGATCCGCACACCGTATCTCAGCTCTGGTAGCTTTCTCTCTATTCCTCAATAATAAAGGAACCCTAATTAAAGCGGAACGATTCACTACTGACCACGATACGTATGTGGGAGCCTCAAAATTGGGGATAAGGCGCTTGTACGAGTTGACCCATTGAGCCAGTATACAGCAGATTTCCCGTGCATATTTCAACTGCCCTGCAATGAACTGCCGCGCAATATCTGAAAGTCCATATTCCCACTTAGAATCAAAGAATAGATTCTTTCCTGCCTCATCTGACAGACTCTGATGGATGTGCATACCAGACCCATTCACTCCTTCAATAGGTTTGGGCATGAATGTTGCTACCATGCCACTCTCTTCAGCAATGAACTTGACTATCCACTTGTAAAGCAGTGAAAAGTCTGCCATAGTTAAAGCTTCTGAATAGTTCAAATCAATCTCATGCTGGGAAAAGGCAGTCTCATGATGGGAGTATTCTGCCTCAATCATAGTTTGTTTTCCCAGTTCAGATAAAACGTCGATGATGCGCTCTCTTACCTTCTCCCCCTTGTCCCTGTACGGAGAAGCAAAGTATCCTCCTGAATCTGTTACCTGAGCAATTCCCTCTTTCTCAAACATGAAGAATTCCAGCTCAGGCCCTACATTGTAGATAAATCCCTTTTTTCTGGCATATTCCAAATTTTTCTGCAAGATATGCCGTGAATCTCCAGGATATCTGGACAGATCACCATTCTGTGGCTCATAGATATCGCAGAGCACTCTGCCCACCCTACTTCCAAAGGGAAGCTCCACAAAGGTCGTTATATCAGGCTTCACCACGAGATCGCTTTCTTCTATAGGGTTCATTCCCGTCACAGAAGATCCATCAAAACTTAACCCTTCATCTAAAGCTTTTGGAAAAATCTTTGAAGGCACCTCAAACTGCTTCAATTCTCCCAAGAGATCGACGAACTGCATCTTGATCAACGGAATATTTCTCTCCTCGCAATATTTCAGAACATCTTTTGGCTGGTGCATGATTTTCTTGGGAAGTGCTGCATATAAAGATTTCCCTCAACTTTGAGGGATTCAAGAAAAATATGCATTCACTGGTAATCCTGGAAATTCAGCAAAATCTTATTCTTCTGAGAAGATCTCCCTTCAGTCTTACATTAGACATTACAGCTTGGGCTGCTACACGTGTAACATAACAGAATCAAAGCCTCGTCATGCGGAATTTTACCACGAAAAATTATCGGGACTCTACATCAATGATCAATGACCACAACGTTTTTAAGTAATCATGCGAGATAGAAGCGATGCACGTACCCAGATTATTTATTTTTTTCACAGTGATGCTCATGACTCTGCAGGGAGAAGGACTTGTATACAGAGCATCATTTGCAGGTGAAGAGCTCGCCCCTATAGAGGACATCTCTCTATCAGCAGACAATGAAAGTCTGTACCTGGCATATACTCCTCCTGATTCTGCTGCTACTGTTGTTGCCACTTTATCTCCAGAGCTTGAAGAAATCAATACTGTACGCATGGATGGACTGATATCGCCATGCATTAAAGCGTACAATGATCACGTGTACTTGGCATGTATTCAGGGTGAAGAAATAGTGCTGCGAGTACTCTCCCGCAATCTGGTCGTCATGAAAGATTTCAGAATTTCAGTGGAAGAACCGACAGACGTCTACATACTTCCTTACAAAGAGGGTATTCTCCTTGCTTATGTACACAGATTCCTTGAGGAGGATCTTCTGCACCAGGATGTATTCTTGAAGAAGCTTGATTTCTCCTTCAACGAGATAGCTGAAACACGGCTGACCTACTGGGACTATTGGGAAGATCCCTGCATGGCCATGTATGAAAACAGCATATTTGTCTCTTCTGCAAATGCTCCTCTCTATGGATTTCTGGACAGACATCTGATAATAGTGCAGCTGAATGAGAATCTGGAAGCATTGGGACAGATCAGGTACCCGAAGGATGCGTCCGAGTGGAGAAATATAACCCAGCCTGACATGATTGCAGTGGAGGATGGAGTCGTACTCTTCTTCAGAATGACTGATCGCAACTATTCATACAAGATGTTCACCTGGCAGGGATCAGTTACAGTAGTACCGGGGAATATACGCACAATAGAAATTGCTGAGGATCTAACCATACAGGCTGAGGCTGCAGTCAGTGAAGATTACATTGAGGAGTACACGCCTACTGCAGTTTCTGCCTTTGGAAGGGTTTATCTCGGTTATTGTGCGACTGAGAAGGAGGGGGTGAGTCTGCAGATTCTCTGTGCTGATACAGTAGAAGGATTGAAAATTCAACCTCCTCCACAGAAGTCTTACTGGATTTATATGCCCTTCGTCATGATAATCCTGGCAGCAGCAGTAATTCTGATAGTAATGAGACGGTTAAAACCCAAGAAGAAGAAGAAAAAATAAAATGTAACAACAGTATTGGTCGCAAAAAACAACTTGTTAAAGTGAGCCCTTATCACCTAGGTGTAAATTGGAAGCTTGAGGATGTACAGAGAACCAGTTGCATCAAGGAATGTGGAGAAGTTGTGGTCCCTCCATGATCACCGATAACCTTATATAACAATGATTATCAATTGTTTACATGGACCCTGTAACCCGCTGCGAAGGAAGGTTCAATCCCAGATGGCATGCTTCTGAGAAGAGGATAGAGAATCTAGCAACATCGTATTTCAGAGATAGAGGATATAGAATAGCTTCGCATTGCCTTCAGGATCGGTTTGATCTTGTTGCTGCAAAGGTAGAAAATGGGCCAAGAATCGATGCTCTAGTCGGGATAGAAATAAAGTCAAAGAATGATACGTTGAAAAGACTTGATGGTCAAATTCCAGAATACATTCACTTGTTCGATTTCGTTTATGTAGCACTGGAGAAACAACAGCTTCCCTCAATTCCGCTATTCGTAGGGATCATATATGTATTAGAAGACAAAGTAACTGTGGAAAGAGAAGCTCATCGAATTGGAAAGACACTATTCCCTTGGTGCGTGACAGATGCAGCCCTCGTTCGCACCATCAAAATGTCAAATGGAATAAGAAAGAGACACAAAGAACTGAAAGCATATCTTTTTGTATTAGACGATTTGAGGCGAAAAATCTTGTACAACTGCATCTTCTGGAACGATCCTCTGCCACTGAATGAACAGGAGAAGAACGTTGTTAACTTCATAGAAGAAAAATCGGCTTCAATCTCTGAATTGGGGCTGTTTATGCATGAATGTGGAAAAGCAAGAATAGCAGGAGAGTACTATGGAAAATGAAGATGAACCAAGAATAAGGCATATTCAGCTCTCAGTAAAGGAATATTCAGGAGAGAAGGGTTATGCTTTTGGAGAAAAGAAAAAAAGGGAAGTCCCCAAGAGGAATTATAAGAAAAATGTAAGGGATATCCTGCAATCTACTTTTTCAGTAGATGGAAGAAGAATGAATATTTTTGAAATAAAATTGACAGGAAAGCCTTCACCTTCAGATATAGATGGTATTTTTGACTATTTCTGTGTAAAACCTGCTGCCTATCTCTCCATCAATGAAATTCTGGTCAAGACATCAGCAGAGGATTTTAGGAAGGTAGCAGGAAAACTGATGAGAAGGGTAAGAAAATCTGTGAGAGCATTTGTTGAAGACGTGAAGTTACTTGAACCTCAAGACAAAATGAAAAACACGTTATTTGACCTTGTTTTCCAAAAAGAATATTCAGACAGAATGACGTTGATCATATTCTTGGTTCCCGGATTTAGTCAAGGAGAAATTCAGGACCTTCAAAGTCAGATCTCCTCTCTAATTTCCGAGCC
>CAZFAR010000188.1:0-5393 GCA_964516825.1 uncultured Thermococci archaeon | reverse complement strand
AAAATCAAATCCCTTTTCCCCTTCCTTATATGCATCAATATGAACTGCCTCTGGCCCGACCTTCTCAAGAATCTCCCTCTCAGAAATCACGTTTCCTCTAAATTTCACTATAGGGGTAATGCCAATCTCTCTCAAAGTATCATTTACTAACTTCAATCTTCCCAGATCTTTGAGAAGGGATTCTCCCGCACCAATACTAACCATCTCCTTCTGCCTGCAGTGCGCATTTATCTCAACCACAGCGCCAAACCCAGCAATGATCTCAGAAGCCTTTAAATACCCATCAAGAGAGGCTGAGCGAATATTCACGCAGATTAAAGCTTTTGATTTATGCGCCACAGAAATGTTCTCTTCCAGAAAGTCATACAAGCTATCAAAAAGGAATTCCTGACGTCCTCTTTCTGCCATCATCCTGGAAGCTTCCATGCTCTTCTCATCTACACTGATCCCTCCAATAGTCACCATCCCAACACCCAGCTCACCAATCTTTCTGCAGAATTCACCATTATTCCTCCCTGCCATGGCAGCCAGAACTGAAGGATGCCTCAAAATCAACGTGCTACACTCTCCACAAAGCGGATCAAATTCCTTTTCTTTTCAAGAGAATCCAACAAAACGTCCTGAGCATATACAGTCATGCCCATTTTCTCTATTTCTTCCTTGTACTTTTCATCAGTCTCATGTATGATAAAGATATCGCAGAAATCCTTGTAGATCTCAGCCACCCCTGCGCAGTTCGTTTGATAGTTTAACCCGCGCATGAGTACACCAGTAGGACCTGAGAAGGGAGCTTCCTTTATCATTGGAGATATGGCAACGACCTTCTTCTTTTTCAAGACTTCTCTATACTCCTTCATACCAATGATTGGACCAATGGACGTTACAGGATTTGAAGGCCCCAAAAGAATGAATTCAGACTCTTTCATGTAATCTAACGCTTCCTGGATAGGACTGGCCTTTTCAATTCCTTCAAGTGTTACATTCTTGACATCAACGCGCGCTCTGCGTTCCACCCAGAACTCGTGGAATGATAGCACTTCTGTATCAGTAAAAATTCTTGTGGTCACCCTATCATTGGACATTGGGAAAACAGGTGTAGTAATGTTGAAAGCTCTTAGAATCCGTTCAGTAGCCTCAGATAATAATAATCCTTCCTTCATGAGCAGTGTCCTGTATAATTTCAGTCCTCTATCCTTATCTCCAATTTTCAGGAGTTCTCTGTACCCTAAAGAAACCATCATCTCGTAACAGTTGTAGGTATCTTCCTTCTGACCGTACCATTTGGCATCGTCCACAATTCCCGCTAACGTGTAGACCA
Source organism: uncultured Thermococci archaeon (assembly GCA_964516825.1). GTDB lineage: Archaea > Methanobacteriota_B > Thermococci > Methanofastidiosales > SZ-28-30 > SZ-28-30. The sequence continues at coordinate 4,075 of CAZFAR010000188.1, read as the reverse complement.
CAGTATCCAGATCTGGAGACACATACAATCCTGATACATAAAGATCTTCAGCTGTATTCACGATGAGGCACATAGGTACGTCAACTGCTTCCAGTAGTTTCGGTGTTCCCGTTCCTCCAGACAGTATACAGATCATAACCCACCTAGGGTGAAAGCCTGGTCCTGTCCCGTGGAAAGAAGGTGGCTTCCCTGATATTTGGTAAGTTCAATGTCTGCATAGTTAACCGTTCAGCTCCAATAGCGAACCCTCCATGAGGAGGCATCCCATATTTAAAGACCTCCAGGTAGAATACGAAATCTTCAGGGTTTAACCCTCGCTCCCGCATCCTTTCTACCAATAAGCTGTACTGATGAATTCGTTGCCCTCCTGTAGTGACCTCTGTCCCCCTTAGTAAGAGATCAAAGCTCTTCGTTAATTCACCATCTGGCATAGCATACATGGGCCTCTTCTTCTGGGGATAGGTAGTGACAAAGACGAATTCAGAGTCCAGACTCTCCTTGCTGTAGTCGCACACACTTTTCTCGCCTCCAGGACTCAGATCGAATCCTTCTTCTCCTGCAATCTCCAGGGCTTCTGCGAAAGTGATATCAGGAATCTTTTCAGGTACTTCAGGAATATCTGCCTCCAATTCATGGAGTTCTCCCGAACATTCACTCTCCAGTTTTCTGTACATGTGAAGAAGCAGCCTGTTTTCCAGAGCTCTAATATCCCTGTCATCAGTGATGAACCCCATTTCCAGGTCAAGGCTCGTATACTCGTTGATGTGCCTTACTGTATTGTGTTCTTCTGCCCTGTATACTGGTCCTATCTCATATACTCTCTCAAACCCAGCTCCTACCAGCATTTGCTTGTAAAACTGAGGACTCTGAGCCAGGAAGGCCTCATTCTCGAAGTACTGGACAGGGAATAATTCCGTACCTCCCTCAGTTCCGGTAGCAACGATCTTTGGAGTGTGAATTTCGCAGAACCCTTCATTCTCCAGAAATTCTCTGAACCCAGATACGAGACATGCCTGAACATGGAACACGAGCTGGTGACTGCGGCTCCTCAAGTCCAGGACGCGATGGTTCAACCTAGTGTCAAAATCTGCCTTCACCTTCTGGGTTGGGTCCAGCGGAAGAGGGCTGTCAGCCTCAGAGAGAATGGTAATACTAGTTGGGAATATCTCTATGCCTACCTGGGCAATATCTGATTTTTCTACTGTTCCCATTACCTGAATAACATATTCTCTGCCCAAATCTGAAAATTTCTGAAAGATTTCCTCACGTACTTTCTTTTTCAAGAAAGTCACCTGTACCAGTCCTTTTCTATCCCTGAGCAAGAGAAACTTGATTCCACCCAGGTCCCTCAATTCATGTACCCAGCCTGCTATTGTAACTTCTTGGCCAATTTTCTCTTTCAATACGTCAGTGAGAATTCTCATTACTGTCACTCTCTCTACCCTTTAGGGACTACGGTAATGGGAATGACGCCACGTTCCAGCTCCTCCAATGCAATCTTGATACAATCTGTTTCCTTTGTCTTGATGAGAATGGGAGCTCCCATGGCAATTTGGAGCGCCCTTGCGCCCACAATTCGTGCTTTCTCAAACCGTGTATACACGTTTGAACACCACACTCAGATGCTGTGACTCCCTTATAAAGGTTTGTCTCTCTACTCTCTACTCTCTACGAGAATGAAGTACTGCCATTCCTAATCGGAGATGACAGGACGAATTTCAATGGAACAGCCTTCATCAGGATTGAATTCAGTTACCCTCACTGTAAAGTCCTTTCCTGTTGAATCCTTGATGAACACGTGAAAAACCAGACCGCGCAAACAGGTGGGGGAAACCTTTTCCTCCTGGGTATGCTTGCAGGCTTCCGCATACATACATGGAGGATAGATTCTGCAGGAAATGGTCTTGTCATACTTTAACAGTTCAAATTGTGTTGAAGCCATGAGCCCCACTGCCTCCAGTATATCAATGTAGATCTGGCACGCGTCCATGGGCGTCTTTGCTTCAGGGATTTCAATTCTGGATTGTCTAACACCGTACCTGATAGCTTCCACATAAATCTTTTGAGCAATTATATCGTTATTGAAATATGATTGACTGAAAACATTAACAGATCTCACAAGCTCATTCAGCGTATCTGAGACTGCTTCTGCTCTTTTCTTGTAATCGATGTCCACTTCTGGTTCTTCCGCTTTTGCCATGGTTTATGTGAACAAATTGTACTTAAATAGCTTTAGGTTATCAACGTTCAGCCATCACTTCTGTTACAGGTGTAACATTTTCTTCGGTCCAGACAGAAGGGCCAATCCCATTACCTTCAGGATGATGCTCCGACTGCTTCTTGAGAGAATTCACGAATGCAGAAGGGGAAGCTTTAAGTTTATAGAGGATATAGTGATTCTGTGTCAGAGGAAAAGAATGCAGGATTGGTAAATCAGGCGGCGTGGGCCCTGATGGAAGATATAAAAGAAGCCTTTTTCGTTCTTGACAGAGAAGGAGAAATCTGTTTCTTGAATAGAAAGGCGGAAAAACTCACTGGCAAACCTAGACAGAATCTCATAGGGACACGATTCGAAGATGTACTGACCACAACTGCACAAGAGGAGATCAAGACTATATGCGATTTGATAGAGTCAGAAAAAAAATCCGCAAAAGCTGTGATAAAGACTCCCGGGGGAGGAATTCCGGTTGAAATCTGCCTGAAACCTGTCAGGGCAGATAAGGAACTCATGGGTACTGTACTGATTGTGAATGTTGAACAGCAAACATCTGAAATTTGGCGCTTTCTGGAAACACTTGGTTCTGCGATCCAGAGGCAGCCCAGTGCACAGAAGATCTATGAAACATTGGAAGAACTCACCAAAGCAGATGTAACCCTTTTGATACTCTTCTCTGAGAAGGATTGGTTCACTGTTGGATATCACACTTGTGACAAGAGAAAAATGCACATGACTGAATTCATCATGGGGATCCCAGTTTCTGAGATCAGACTCTCCATTTCAGAGGATGCATTCAATAAGATGGTGGAGCAAAAATATCTTTTTTTTCACGACATTTCATCCATTGTATCCTGTGCAACCTCAAAATTCACCACAACAGAGATACAGAAGTTTTTCTCATTAATGAGCATCGTACAGGGAGTAGCAGTTCCCTTGACCAGTGGAGATGGAGTCACTGGAGTGCTCATCTTATCCTCAGAGGTGCTGAAGCCTGAAGATGCTCCTGTTGTATCTGCACTGGGCGTTCAGGTTTCCGCTGCACTGGAACGTGCATATCACTACGAACAGTTGGTCTCTGATTTGAAAGTCCTTGAGGAGAAGATCAGCAGCAGAACCAGAGAGCTGGAGAAGGTTAAGAGCCAGATGGAGAGCATTGTCCACAGTTCGGTAGATGCTATCATGGCTGCAGACATGAATGGGTACATCACCTTCGTGAACAAAGGTGTGGAAGCAATGTTTGGGTACAGAAAGGCAGACATTCTGGGACAGTCTGTTGCCAGTCTCTATACAGGAGGAAAAAAAGAAGCCAAAAGAATCAGGAACATTCTCATGAAAAAGGGGCAGATAGAAAATGCAGAACTCGATTTTCTGGGAAAAGAGGGTCAGATCATTCATACACTGGCCTCGCTCTCTCTTCTAAAGGATAGGAAGGGCACACTTACAGGCATCATGGCTGTTCTCAAAGATGTGACAGAACAGAAAAGATTGCAGCAGACTTTAGAATCGTTGAACAAAGCTGCTTCCCGCATTCAGAAAGCCCGAACCCGGGAGGAAATCTTCAGGGTCACTGCTGAAGAGCTGAACCAGTTCGACTTTTATGTGATCTTCATCCTCTTCAATGAGGATAAGACTGCAGGAAAAGTAGAGTACACGACTGCAGGAAAGGCGCTGGAAATTCTGAAAGATGAAGGAGGGGCAGATTACGAATTTTCACTGGACAATCAACTGTTCAGAAAGCTGATCAGGAAAAAAGAAGCTGTCTTCATAGATGATGTGGAGGCCACGATGAAGCTCTTGGTTCCTTCCAGCATGTATGAAGAATCTGAAAGAGTACTTGATTTTCTGGGCATTACTGAC
>CAZFAR010000187.1:0-5435 GCA_964516825.1 uncultured Thermococci archaeon | reverse complement strand
CATTAAACCATTTCTGATCTTTCGTTTCTTTCAAGATTCGATCGAAAATATGGCGGACCATTTCTTCCAAGATGGAAACTTTCCCCAGAAATACATGTACACTGAGAAAATCCTTTCGTTTTTCAGCCAAGAAACAAATAAACGATGCTAATGAGGTTTTCCCTATCCCCCTGTCTCCTACAAGAAAAATACTTTCCTGTCTCCCTGAAGCAGTTTGATCAACGTATCTGAGTATTTCCTCGATTTGCTTTGAACGGCCGACAAACAGCTCAACAGGTACAGGATTGCCTGGCGTGAAAGGACTACTTCCTTTATCATTCACATTCATAGCATCTCCTCGGTATAAGATGTTCTTGGTGGTCGAAATTCTGCTTCACATTTGGTGGTTGTCCTTTAGAGAATGTCTTCATCATTTATATATCTTGTTCTCCAGGTTGATAGGTGAAGTTGTCTGGAGTCATATCACTCAAGAGCTCTGATAGAAGTCATCATCTGATGTATCCACAACACTTTTATGTGCCTGCCCAATCCGGGTAGCATGAAATACGTAATCAAGAACTATCAAGAGGAGTTCCTGAATGCGCAGGAACGACTAGGAAAGGAAGTCACCAAGAACTGGAAATCCTTCGGTCAAACGCCTGCTGAGCAGTTGAGACAAATCTATTCGCAGCCAGATTTTGATCCTGAAACACGGCACTACTGCTTTCTGAATGACACACTTGTAGGGTTCCTGACATCGAGTGTGCCCAAAGAAGATGATAACACGAGAGCTGCCCTTGAATTCCCATTGGTTTTGCCAGGTCACGAAGAAGCTGAAGAGCTCTTGTTTGAGAGAGCAGTAAAGGTGCTTCGAGATAAAGGCGTCAAAGTAATCAGGACCCGTGTGAGTGAAGGATGGGGCAAGACAGTAGAATTTGCAGAAAGATGGGGTTTCACCTTTGCAGAGTTGCTGGGCATAGGTTACATTGCAGACCTCGATTCAGTCAGTATCCAGAACTTACCAGGGCTTGCAGAGATGACTGACTATGATCATGAAAGAGATTCTGAACAAATGATTCAAATATTTGTCAGGGAATACAAGATGACCCCCGAGCAGGCTCGGACAAATTTTGAAACTCTTGCAAAGGCGGGAGATCAGATTGTTGCTCATCTCATCATCCGAAAAGAAGGTCAAATCATTGGTCGCGCACTGGCTTTAAGAGATGACGATGATCCTTCGCACGCAAGGACAGCAACAATTTATACTACAGAAGAGCAGCAGAGGAAACTGTTCTTGACAAAAATACTGAAGATCTGCAGAGAAAAGGGAATCAAGAAACTGAGTACCGCCATTTTTGGTGATGCGCTCTCAGATAAGGACAAGCTAGGAAAGCTTTACGAATCGCTTGGGTTCACCCGTCTGACAACGATATCCTACTACGAAAAGAAGATCTAGTGATATTCCAATAAGCCAATATGATGATTCTGTTGTCCATCTGAATTATCCACCGAAATCTGATGTTACACGTGTAACATTCTGTCGCAAGAAAATTGAGAAAAGTTATTCTGTGCCTTTCAGATCTTTCACTTTTCTTTCAATTTCTCTCGTAGACACCAAGTGAGTATGGATTGCCAGCTTCTTTGGCCTCTCTCCGAAAGCTAGCCCCAGGACCTGAGTCAAATGGAGAACGGGGATCTCGAACTTCTGGAGCTTTTTCTGTCCCTGATCAAACTGCAAGTGGCAGAAGGGACATACATTCAGGATAGCATCTGGTTCGCCCTCTGACATGTAAGTTAATTTCTCTTCTAAAACGCTCAATGCCACTTTCTCATCACCACTCCAGACACCCCCACCTGCGCCGCAGCAGGAAAGTCTGTCCTTGAAGTCCACAGGTTCACAGCCCACCAATTCAAGAATGTCCTCCAGAATGCGAGGATTCTCCACATTTATCGATTCATGGTGGTGCGAGGGCCTCAAATAATGGCATCCATAATGGACAGCCAGCCTCAATCCCAGGTCGTACACCCTTTTTTCCAGAATTCTGTCATGAACCTGAGACAAGACATCAGCAAAATGCAGTACGTTTACTGTTCCATCGTATTGTTTTCCAACTTTCTTGAGTATTCTATTGATTTCTTCCCTTTTCTGTGGATCTTCCTGTAATACGCGATTTGAACCAAAGAGTGAGCCGTAACATCCGTTGCAGACAGTCAGGACATCTACATGATCGCGCTCTGCTTCTGACAGATTCCTGGCACCCAGGGTTAACCAAGTATCAATATCATATCCCCTGAAGACGCCTGGAGCAGGACAGCACGTGTAACGGTGATCCATCAATTCAATTCCAAGGTGGTCAAAGACGAACCGCGTGGATTTCTCAATAGAAGCGTACATGTTTTTTGCAATGCAGCCTGGAAAAAGAGAGAATCTCATTTATGAGCACCTCTCACCAAATTCAGAAATCCTGTACTATCCAGTAACTTCTTCACCTTTGAGAGCTCTTCTTCATCTGTGGAGACATCGTACGGCTCCTTGTTCAGCCCGATGATCGTGCGTATCTTGGCAACTTCAGGAGAGAGGGGAAACCCATTTCCTGTAGTGTACAGGTTTTCAATAGCATTCACGTGTACTTTCGGATAGTTTCCTCGTCTCACTGCCAGATTCCTCAGCTTGATTATGGCATCTACCGTGTTGACACCTTTGGGGCATCTTTCAGCGCAGTTGTAGCACGTGGTGCAGTCCCACAATTCCTTCAATCCAGTTATATCATACCCCTGGTAGGCCATCTGCACCAATGCTCTCGTTCTGAGTCGCGACTGCCTTCCTGAAGGGCATCCTGCAGTACATTTTCCGCACTGCACACATTTTTCAGCATCACTTTCCCAGGCTGCCTCTTCAATGGGGTTCATGTGCGCCCTCCAGAGAGTCGTATATGAACTCTGAGAGGCTGTATATCTCCAGGTCCTGCTTTCTTTTCTTGGCATTCCGGAAGTTATGCAGACAGGAGAAACATTCAGTCAGGAGGATGTCTGCAGTCTCATCTGCTTCAGTGACTCTATCCCTTGCGATCTGGACTGATTTGACGCCATAAGCTCCTCTGACTCCTCCTCCAGCTCCACAGCATCTGGCAAGTTCTTTATTCCGCTGCATTTCCACGTAGTTCGGCGCAATCTGCCCTAGAATTTTCCTTGGTTCCTCGTATATGCCTGAATGTCTTCCCAGGTCGCAGGGATCATGGTAGGTCACTTTTCTGTCTGTTATCTTATTGAAGTTGAACTGGGATAGGAGCTCGATAACATGCAAGACTTCCATTCCCAGGTCTTTGTAGTGAGGGTCATCCTTGAACGTTCTGTAGCATTTGGGACATGTGCACAGAAGCTTCTTCGCTCCTGTCCTTCTTATTGCTTCAATATTCTGCTCTGCATGCTTTTCATTGGCTTCGAACCCTATATCTGGGAACACACCGCCGCAGCACACTTCATCCACTCTGGAGTAGTCTATACCCAATGTGTCAAGCAATTTCATAATCTTCTCTGCAGTCTCCTGCTCCCTGTAGGTGCCGACGCATCCAACGAACAGGGCGTACTCCGGAGTTTTTTTCCTGTGACCAATCTCCGGCCTTGGTTCCCCGTAGATGTTGCCGTACTGGAGCACTGTATCTCTCATGATTTTGTGGCCTTCCACGAAATGTCCTAAATCTACCAGATCTTTCCGTGCATTCCGTATTATCCTGTACATTTCCAGGCTGTAGGGGCATGTCTCCGTACAGGTCTTGCACAAAGTGCACTGAAAGGTGTTCTCAAAGATTTGATCAGTGAAGTGGCGCTCAGGATCCTTTGGAAGATCGAATCCAGGCAATCTCATGCTCTGTGTCTTTTCGATTACAAAGGATTTCTCATCAGAGAAGGGATCGTAAACTCCCAATACATAGCCCGAAAACTCCTGCAGATCCATGATCTTCAGTTTGAGAGGATCGCCCTCGTACTTTTTCTCATGGTAGATGCAGTCTAAATGGATACTGCATTTCGTACAGGAGGTGACCAGTATTTCAGCTCCCGTGTCCACTGCTTCTCGTATCCTTTTTTCTCTCATCTCACGGGATTCCTTATTACAATTCAGCCAGGAGGATACGCCACAGCATTGGGCTTCCTCTCTGGAGTGCTCCATTTCTGTAAAATCTGAAGCTTTCCCAATGATTGAGCGGGGAGCATCGTACACCTGGTTGTATCGCCCCAGTCTGCAGGGGTCATGAAATGTTGTTTTTACATCCAATCTGGGCAAATCAGGACAGGTTTCCTGTAAAAACTCAGAAAAATGCACGACATTTGCATTGTATACATTTTTTAGCATTTGATAACATTCTGCACATCCTACGACAATTTTCTTGCCTCCTAATTTTCTTTCGAGCCGTTCCTTTACAGCCCCAAATTCATCCAGAGCTCCAGAATAGTAGAGATCATGACCGCAGCATCCGTAGATGACAGCAGGCTCTATCTTTAGCTTGTTCATGACTTTCACTGCTGCCTGGGCTGCTCCTGAGTAGTTCGTATCTCTCATTAATAGAAGATCAAATACTGGCCCACATCCTGGGAAATAAGCAACGCCAGAATCAGGGTCGCACCTGACATCTTTTAGCCATCCTGACATCTCTGTCTGGGCTGCCAATTTCCCTGCAAGCCTGAACACATCCCGATGAGATCCTTTGGATTCATGGAGGTACCGTCTGTATCGCATGATCTCTTCCAACCGAAGCTCAGAGGGACATGTAGAAAAGCACAACTTGCAGCCAGTACAGTCCGGGACACCTTCAGTCACTTCGCAGGTCAGCATTGGCTCACCATCCTTTCTGCTGATTCAACAAATTTCGCTCCTTCAGCTGAAGAGATGTTGTACAACTCCAGTTTCTCACCGCCAATACCCATGAGATCTAAAATCTTTTTGGCAAAAGCCACTTTCTCCTTCTCTTTGAGGTTTCCGTCAATGTAGTGGCACTGCCCTTCCAGACATGCACCGATCATGACGCCTTTCGCTCCCTTTGCAAAGGGGTACAGCATCTGAGTCAAAGTCACCCTTCCTGAGCAGGGGATCCTCACAACCTTTACTTCTGGCGAGTACCGCATCTTTGCAGTTCCTGCAAGATCAGCTGCATTGTACCCGCACTGGTTGCAGCAGTAGGCAATAACAGAATCCTTGTCTTTCTCCAGAATGCCGTCCACTGTCTTCTCAAGTTGTATATCAGAGAAGTAGCGCAGCTCCATAGCGTTTGTGGGGCAGACTGTTGTACACATACCGCAGGCATGGCAGGCAACATCCACGACCTTGTAGGAATCACCTTCTGTGTCAATAGCATCATAATTGCAGATATCTGCGCATTCTCCGCACTTGATGCAGATATCTGGATTGATGGAGGATGTAACGAGATCTACAATGATTTCATCATCCTTCAGAAACGTAG